>CANBEE010000051.1 GCA_947367415.1 uncultured Bacteroidales bacterium | reverse complement strand
ACTGCTACACACGCATTTCCCAAATCGCACAAAGGCAATAACTCTATCACAGGCCTGCAATCATTCTATCGGACACAGAGAGTTTTTCTAACGGACGGCTGTGGCATTTTGATTGGAGCTGTCTGTTTTTCTTGGTGCATGTGTGTAATGATTTTGTTGCATGTGCGTAGTAATTCCATTGCATGTGTCAGCCGTGAGAAAGTGCTGTGCGCGTCTTTTTCTACCCCTTTACTATTGGCGAAAGTTCATAAATCGGTTGGCATTGGCAGAGAAAGAGTTGTAAAATTGTACGCGAGCTGTGCTGCAGAGTGTACAAAAATCCATACTATGCTTGCCAAAGCCAACCGATTTATGAACTTTCGCCATATATATAAGGGTGTTTTCAGTCTGTTTATTGTAATGTATAGCCTGAGACAAACGTTTCTTGAGCCTAAAACAGTTATCTGCTGAGCCTGAAAGAGAATTCTATTAAGCCTGTGCGAAGAAACGAATAGCCCTTTTTAGAGATGGACTGTTCGTTTTTGGGGAGTTGTAATAAAAAAAAGAAGCTGAACGGGATGTTCAACTTCTCTTCCTTTCGGTGGGCCATCTAGGGCTTGAACCTAGGACCTCCAGATTATGAGTCTGTTGCTCTAACCAACTGAGCTAAAAGCCCGACACAATGCTGAGGTTGCCCTCAAATTGCAGATGCAAAGGTAAGGGGTTTGTTTGGATTTTACAAGTGTTTGGCAGAAAAAACATTTAAAATGTCTGAAAATGGACCTTTCGCTGCCGTTGCTCTCGTTTTATTGGATGGTTTGTTGTAACTTTGTGCATAACAATTGTGAGCCAGGTATAAAGTATGATAAAGAATATTCTATTCGATTGGGGTGGCGTGCTCCTGCATCTCGACAAGCGCCGTTGTGTGGAGCAGTTTGCGGAGTATGGTGTGGAGGTGAGCGATGAGCTGACCAATCCTTACGGTCAGCGTACCGACTTGAAGGATTTTGAGCAGGGGCTGATGTCGGTGGAGGAGTTTCACGACACGGTGCGCCGCATCTATGCGCCTACGCTCACCGATGAGCAGATTGACCATGCGTGGAATGCGCTGATATGTGAAATCCCGACCTATAAGCTCGACATGTTGTTGGGGCTGAAGGAACGCTACCGTCTGTTCCTGCTGAGCAACACGAATGCCGTGCATTGGGAGGAGGGGCGCAAGCGCTTCGACTACAAGGGGTACAAGGCGGAGGATTATTTCGAACAGATCTTCCTCTCGCACGAGATACATGAGCTGAAGCCTTCGCCCGAGGCTTTCCTCAAAGTGGCGAAGCTGGCCGGTATCAAACCCGAGGAGACGCTCTTCATCGATGACCTGCAGGTGAGCTGCGATGCTGCCCAGGCGTTGGGTTTCCATACCTATTGTCCGAAGGCGAATAGTGACTGGCGTGATGAATTGAAAATTAACAACAGCGTTGTTGAGCTTCGGCTGCGCTCACTGTGAGAGCTCAAACAAGCTTGACTCTCGTTCGCTAGCACGAACCTTGAAAGTTGAAAATTGAAAGTTCCGTCCCCTATGCATAGTTCTGCTTTTAATTCTCCATTGAAGTGTGTTGCCACTATAGGCTCGTTCGATGGGGTGCACCTGGGTCATCTGAGTTTGCTGAGTCAGGTGCGTAGCATTGCCGATGAGCGATCGCTGAAGGCTGTGGCAGTGACTTTTGACACGGCGCCGAGGAGGGTGCTGCATGGCGGTGGCGATGCTCATCTGTCGACACTGGATGAACGTATGGCACTGCTGCGTGGGGCAGGCATGGATGAGGTGGCGCTGCTCACCTTCACTCGAGAGATGGCACAGCTCACGGCACGGGAATTCATGCAGCAGGTGCTAAGGGAGCAGCTTGGTGTGGCGGTGTTGGTCATTGGCTATGACCATCGCTTTGGTCGAGGACGTGCCGAGGGCTTCGACGACTATGTGCGCTATGGCAAGGAGCTGGGCATCGAGGTGGTGCGTGGCGAGGCTTGCACGTATGGTGGCGAAGCTGTGAGCTCTACCCGGATACGTGGCTGCATCGCCGAGGGGCGTATTGCCGAGGCCAATGCCTTGCTTGGCTACCGCTACTCGCTGGTTGGCGAGGTGGTGGATGGCTATAAGGTGGGGCGCAAGATAGGGTTCCCTACGGCCAATCTCCGATTGCACGATGAGCATAAGATGATGCCTGCTGGCGGAGTGTATGGGGTTTATGTTAACTTTGTTGGCAACGATAACGAAAACGATCACTTCCAGACGGACGGGAACAACTCTCAAGCAGAACACGTGGGTATGCTCAACATCGGGCAACGTCCTACACTCAACAATGGCGAGGAACGTAGCATCGAGGTGCATATACTTGACTTCGAGGGCGACCTCTACGGCAAGTCGCTGCAACTGGAATTTGTGGAGCGACTGCGCGATGAGCAGCCCTTCGAGAGTGTCGACGACCTCATCGTCCAGCTCCAGGCTGATAGGGAGAGGGTGAGGCAATTGGCAATTCACAATTGACAATTAATAATTCATAATTCACAATTATATATCATGTGGAAAATCGTTAAACTTATACTATTTTATTTTGCCTATCAGCTGGGCTTCACCGCTCTGGTGGCTGCGATATCGCACTTTGTAGTGCCTATAGATAGGATTATGATGACCTCCTTGGCCATGGTCGCCTCAACGCTGATGATGATGTGGCACCTCGTTCGCTTCAAGTATGTGGGCCTGTCGCATGATAAATATAAAGAGGTGAGCAGGCAGGTGCTGCTCGTGGCTGTGGTGTTTGTGTTTGCAGCCATGTATGTGCTCAATCTGCTTATTGAGCAGGCCGGCATTCCTAACACGATGGAGGATACCTTCATCGCCATGAGCCGCAACCCCTTCGGTCTGCTGTCCATCGCTCTGCTGGCTCCCATCCTGGAGGAGATGCTCTTCCGTGGCGCTATCGAGGGGCGTATGCTCCGTATGTTCCGCAATCCGTGGACGGCTATCGTCGTGTCGTCGCTCATCTTCGGTGTGGTTCACATGAATCCGGCACAGATACCCTTTGCCTTCCTCCTTGGCATGATGTTTGGCTGGCTCTACTACCGCACTGGCAGTATGCTCCCCGGCATTGTGGGGCACGTGCTCAACAACTCGGTGGCTGCAGCAAACATGATACTCTATGGTAACGCTACGCTGGAGGAGCAGGTACAGGACAAGCTCTCCATGTGGCTGTGGGCTGCCGTGGCATTCGCGGTGTTCATTGTGGCTACTGCATGGCTAAACCGCCATCTAAAAAAACAAGAATCTGTTTGAAAATATCTCTCGGAGAACTCGAAATAATAAGAAAAACAGGTTCGAAAGTAAAAAAAGTTTGTCCTGTTGCAACTTTTGGGGGTGTTCGTTACGTCTAATGTACAGAAAGCAGAACAACTAAAACGAAACAGATTATGAGAAAGTCATTGATAACAGTATGTATGTGTGCTGGCATGTTGGCAGCAGCAATGCCTATGGAGGCCTCGACGGTGTGGAGCAGCTATATGAGTGAAGAACCGAATGCGGCTCCTGAGAGAAGTCGCGGTGTGGTGGCACGCATGGACTTGCCCGAATTCAGTGCTATATACTGTGATGTGGTGGCCAACATTACCATCGAACAGGGCAACGAGTATCTGATTGAGGCGCGTGGTCCCGAACATCTCGTGCGTCTCATTGAGCCTGAAGTGAGCAAGAATGGTACGTTGACCGTGAAGGCGACCAAAGAGTATAAGGTGAAGAAGAACAATGGCATCAATATCCGCATCGTAACCCCCACTGTAGATATGGTATATAACGAAGGTGTGGGCAATATCCATCTGAAGGGTACCTTTGAGGCACAGATGATGACGGTGACCAACGACGGCGTGGGCAATATCACTTTCGAAGACCTCCAGTGCGAGATTCTGCAGGTTATCAATGAGGGTGTAGGCAACATCATACTCACGGGAAAGGCCACGAAGCGTGCTGTGTTCAAGTCCGACGGCGTGGGTAATATCAATGCCTATGACCTTGAAACTTCCGACCTCACGGCCGACCTCAATGGCGTGGGCGGCATAGAGTGCTATGTGACCCAGCGTTTCACCTGCTCGGCAAATGGCGTGGGCAGTATCTATTATAAAGGAGACCCCAAGCAGATGAATATCCAGAACAACGGCATCGGTAAGGTGCGCCGCAGATAGTGGGTGGGGATTTATAGAATCTCTTCCTTGAACCGCTCTACCGATTCGCTTATCTGTTTGACGTTTTCCAGCTGGTTGGCACAGAAGCTATGTGTGGCGCGGCTGTAGTAGGGGAGGCGGCGGTTCAGCGTCTCAGTGATGTAGCTGCGCAGCTCCTCGTCGGTCTTTCCAGCTGCCAAGGGGCGCTGGGTGCGGGCTATGGTGAGGCGGGTGAAGATGACATCCACTGAAGCGTCAAGGAATACGGTGGTGCCCTGTGCGTTCATATACTCCATGTTGTCGAAGAAGCAGGGGGTACCGCCACCAGTAGCAATGATCACATCTTCAAACTCGGCTACTTCGTGCAGCATGTTGCGTTCAATCTGGCGGAATCCCTCTTCGCCTCGTTCGGCAAAGATCTGCGATACTGTAGCATGATAACGGCTCTCGATATATAGGTCAAGGTCTACAAACTGTAGACCAAGGTCCTTGGCAAGCGCCTTTCCCAAGGTTGTCTTGCCTGCTGCCATGAATCCAACGAGGAGAATGCGGGTCATTTCTTTCGTCTGCGTGGTGTGGCTGGCTTGTCGGCCGACTTCTCGATAATCTCCATGCATGCGGCGAGGTCAAGAGAGGCAGGGTCGGTGCCTGTAGGTATCTTGTAGTTCTTGCCGTTGGCTGCGATGTAGGGGCCATAACGTCCGTTGAGAATCTCTATGTCGGGATTCTCGGCGAAGGTCTTTATCTGTCGTTGTTGCTCATACTGGCGCTTCTCCTCGAAGAGTTGGATGGCCTCGTCCAGAGTCACCTGCATGGGGTCGAACTTGGCGGGCAGGCTTACGTATTGCTTGCCTTGCTGCACGTAGGGACCAAAGCGGCCTACGTTGACCACGATGGGCGCTCCTTCCCACTCACCGAGGGTGCGTGGCAGGGCAAAGAGTGCGAGGGCCTCGTCCAGAGTGATGGTATCGAGTGACTGCCCTTTCTGTAGCTGGGCAAAGCGAGGCTTCTCTTCGTCGGAGACCATGCCTATCTGCACTACAGGACCATAACGGCCAATCTTTACGGATACCTGACGCCCGCTCTGAGGGTCGGTGCCAAGTATGCGCTCACCCACCTTGTGCTCCTGCTTCTCGCTCATTGACTTTTCGATGAGGGGAGAGAAGTCTTTATAGAAGGCTGCAATGACCTCGTCCCAAGGCTTGTCGCCCTCGGCCACCTCGTCAAATTCCTTCTCGATGTTGGCGGTAAAGTTATAGTCCAGTACCTGTGGAAAGTACTGTGTAAGGAAATCGTTGACCACCAAGCCTATGTCGGTAGGTACGAGGCGTGCCTTCTCGCTGCCATAGGTCTCTTTGGTTGTCTTGTCGGTTATCTTGCCGGCCTTCAATGTGAGCACATTGATGGTGCGCTGTTGGCCGGGTTTGTCCTCTTTAACGATATAGTCACGGTTTTGTATGGTGCTGATGGTGGGCGCATAGGTTGATGGGCGTCCTATGCCCAGTTCTTCCAACTTATGTACGAGCCCGGCTTCATTGTAGCGCAGCGGGTGCTGTGAGTAGCGCTCGGTAGCTTGCACCTCGGTGTATTGCAGCTTCTGTCCCTTGTGCATGGGAGGTAGCATGGGGCCTTCCTGATTGTCGGTCTGCACATCCTCGTCGAGTGATTCACGGTAGATACGCAGGAATCCGTCGAAGGTGACCACCTCGCCAGTAGCAGTGAAGAGGTAGTCCGACCCCGTCATGCTGATGGTGGCTGTGGTCTTGTCGATGAGTGCATCGGCCATCTGTGATGCGAGTGTACGTTTCCAGATGAGGTCGTAGAGGCGACGCTCGGCTGCAGTGCCTTCGATGGCAGTACGGTCCATATAGGTGGGGCGTATTGCCTCATGTGCCTCTTGGGCTCCTTTGGCCTTGGTCTTGAAGTTGCGCATCTTATGGTACTGCTCGCCAATACTCTCGGTGATGACCTTCTTGCTGGCTCCGAGGCATAGGGTCGAGAGGTTCGTAGAGTCGGTACGCATATAAGTAATCTGTCCCGATTCGTAGAGTCGCTGCGCGATGGTCATTGTCTGTGATACGGAGAATCCCAACTTGCGGGCGGCCTCCTGCTGCAGGGTCGATGTGGTGAAGGGGGCTGCGGGTGACTTCTTCAGCGGCTTGGTCTGCACCTCTTCGATGGTGTATATCGCATCCTTGCATTGTGCGAGGAATGCCTCGGCCTGCTCCTTTTTCTTGAAGCGGGTGTTCAGCTCGGCTTTCATCTCTGTGGTGTTGCCATCGGCATCAGGCACGAGGAACACGGCTACTACGCGGTAGGCTGCTTCGCTCTTGAATGCCTGTATCTCACGTTCACGCTCTACGATGAGGCGTACGGCTACTGACTGTACGCGTCCGGCCGAGAGCGAGGGTTTCACCTTCTTCCACAGTACGGGCGACAGCTTGAAGCCTACGATGCGGTCGAGTACTCGGCGTGCCTGCTGAGCGTTGACAAGGTTGATGTCAATGTTGCGTGGTGCCTGTATGGCATTGGTTATGGCCGTAGGGGTGATCTCGTGGAAGACGATACGGCGCGTGTTCTCGGCCTTGAGGCCAAGTACCTCGAACAGGTGCCAGCTGATGGCCTCTCCTTCACGGTCCTCATCGGATGCGAGCCATACGGTCTCGGCCTTGTCGGCTGCTTTGCGAAGTTCGTCCACGACCTTCTTCTTGTCGGAAGGGATCTCATAAGTGGGGATGAATGTGCGGGTATCTATGCTGAAGTCTTTCTTCTTCAGGTCGCGTATGTGACCGAAGCTCGACATCACTTTATAGTCTTTTCCTAGGAACTTCTCTATGGTCTTTGCCTTGGCAGGAGACTCTACTATCACCAGATTTTTTTGCATAATTTCAGAGCGCTTCAGAAAATTTGCCGCAAAAGTAGACAAAAATTTCCAATCGCTCTTATATAATAGGTATAAAAGTGCTTTTTTTTGGTTAGTAACAGTTAAAAAGGGAAGGATAGCAGCTACCCGTGCTGTTTGGGGATAGCTCTCCTTGCCCATGCTTATAGTTGTCTTGCTTGCCGTGGCGTGTGACTCTGCCCGAAGACAATCAGAACTTGTAGGTGGCGCCAGCCAGGGCATGAATACCTTGGGCTGAGTAGCTGTTATAGATCTGGTAATGTCGGTTGAGCAGGTTGTGCCCGTCGAGGGTGATGGTCCAATGTTTGTTCAAGGCATAACGGAGTCCAAGGCTGAGGTCGAAGATGGGAGCCTCGCGGAGCTGCTTGTCGGCAACGCTGCTTGGCCACTCGAAGGAACTGCCGAACATATTGTTATTGTCGTAAGGGATGTCGCCCCAGTCAAAGGGAGAGAAGAGAAGGTAACGGAGGTCTGCAGTGGCAGTGAAGCCTTTGAGGATGTGGAGGCTGGCTCCTGCACGAGTGTCGAGCTGCGGAGCACGTGCCAGGAGGTATCGATAGTCGCTACCTACCATCCAATGGGTATAGGTGCCTTCGGCATAGTAGGTGAAGAGCTGCTTGTAATCGTAGCTGAGCTTGCCGCCGCCATAAGCAACCTGAGCATCAGCAGTGGCAAAGCCAGTATAGAGGATATTGTTCTCAACGGCTCCAGTCTCGAACAGATTGTTCTCTGTGAAGCGATAGCCACCATTCAAGTGCAGGTGAAGCCCCTCAGTGAGGCGGATATTGCCTTCGAGACGGGCATTGATGAGTGTGTATGCAGCAGATAGCGGACTCTCGGCATACCAATAGGGCGATAGGGCAGCGAGAGTGCTATATGTTGCAAGCTGGCGGCCACCATCAAGAGTGAGGGCTGCGGTGAAGTTGCGTCCTGCATTGTAGCTGAAGCTGCATGCGGGTGATACCTTGAAGCGCTGACCTGTCTGATCCGAGAAATCGACGTTGAGGCCAGCAGTCAGTTGGTAGTGGCCGAAGGTGCCGCGCCATTGGGGAGTGAGGCCCCAGTAATTGACATCTTCATGCTTGTTAGGATGGTTATAGGCGAGCATGTCGCTGTGTATGCCCAAGATGGCTGCATGTCGTTCATTGAAGCACATACTCAGGGTGGCAGAGGTGTATAGGTGATTCTCTCCGTGGCTTTGCTGCATGCCTGCGTATGCTTGCTGGCCTATGTGGCTATAACCGGTAGCTACAATATATTGGAAACGCTCCTTGATGTCTCCCTTGACATAGAAGTGCCCATCAAGATGGGTCGACTGCTGGTGGTCGGTCTCGTAGGTGTATGGGATGTAGGTGTGCGTGGCAGGCAAGAATGATGATGGGACAAAGTAGTTTAGCCAGTGCTGCCCGAAGTTAAGAGCCGCGCCAAGCTCAACAGCATCGAGTGTCAGACGATATCTGGCATTGGCTGTGGCTTGGTAGAGGTATGAGGACCATTTGTCGTCGTTGCTGGGTGTGGGCAGCTTGCCGTTCCAGCCTTGCAGGCCAGTGCTGAAGGAAAGTGCATGCCGTTGTCCAAAGTGTAGGTTATAGGCGGCCAGCATATCTGTGTTATTGTAGTTACCATAGCCTAAGTGGATATAGCCAGGCAGACCCTTTGTTGTGGTGATAGGCTGTGAGGTTGCCGGCAGTGCACGACGGTCGAACTGCGTGATGGGTACACCCTCCTGAGCATATACAATATCGGATTTCTTGATGGAGGGCTCTACCTCACCTGGGATGAACTGATGCTTTGTGGCACCGGATATAATGGGATTGTAGGTGCTCTCTACGAGAACCATGCGATTGATTGTGTCGTTGGTGGCAGTCTGTGCCACAGCGCTTGCTGCGATGAGCAGGGCAGGGAGTAGTGTGATGTATCTTTTCATTGTCATGATGTGCATAGGGTTATTGCTGGGTTTGAGGTTGTTCTAATGCCTTCAGGCGTGTCTCCACCATGGAGGCTATGTCGTCATTGGCGTGATAGCTCTGCTTGAGCGAGAGCAGGTACTGCTTTGCCTCGATATTCTTCTCTTTCTTTACATATACGTCGGACAGGAGAACGAAACTGCGTGCAAGCCAATAGCTGTGGGGGGTACTTACATTGATATAGTCGAGTATCTCCTGCTCGGTCTTGTCGTAGTTCCCGGTATTGTAGTAGAGCTGTGCCAGAAGATACTTGGCCTCGGCTCCATAGACATTACGTGTGTCGCTGGAGAGCTGCTTCAGGTCTTCTATGGCTGCATCGTTGCGTTTCTTGTCCAAATAGACCTTGGCGCGATAATAGCGCAACTCGTTGCTTGTCTCAGGTGCCAGCATGCTGTTGGCAAGTACGCCTCCAGTCTCCTTCATGATGACATCCTGGTTGCCAAGTGTCCGGGCAGAACGCAGGCGATGTATCTGTGCATGCAGTTTGGTCGATGGATTGTCTGTGATGTCAATGAGGCTACCATAGGTGTTCATGGCTAATGTGTAGTCCTTGTGGTTGTAGGCCATGTCGGCAAGCATGCGTGTTGCCTCCTCGCAATATTTGCTGTTGCGCTGTCCGGCTACAAATTGCAGGTGCTGGCGTGCATCGTCATAGTCGTTCTGCTTGTAATGGATGCAACCTAGGTAATACCGTGTGTCGATGACATAGGCTCCATTGGGGAACTGACCGAGGTACTTAGTGAAACCATCGGTCGCCTGCTTGTCGTTTCCGCGTGTGTAGGCCAGCTCGGCAGCCTTATAGGTGAGGGAGTCGTGCTCGTTGACATCTACCTTGACCATGCCCTGAGCCTGTGAGGCAAACTCAACGTAGCTGTCGACCATGTTCTCCTCTACATAAAGAGTCTTGAGGTCGCGCATGGCCACATTGGCCTGTTCACTGCCCGGGTAATTAGTGATTACCGCTTTATAGGCATTGATGGCCTGGCGAATCTGATTGTTCTGGTAATATATAAGGGCTATCTCGTTACCCGCCTTCGGAGCATATTGGCTGTGGGGGAAGCGAGTGGTCAGCTGCTCGAATACTTGGATGGCCTGCTCGCCCTTGTCAATCTGTACATAGGCACGTCCCTTCTCGTAAAGGGCATCGTCAAGATAGTCTGATTGCGGATAATTCTCGATGAGGAAGGTGAGTGTGCCGATCTTGTCGGTGTATCGTCCAGAAAGACCTTGGGCGAAGCCTTTCTGATAAACGGCATAGTCGGCAGCTGAAGGCTCCATATTGATGGCTTTCTCGTAAGCAGTCTCTGCGGCGCTGTATTGGCGCGATTGGTAATAGCAGTCGCCGATGCGCATCTGGGCGTCGGCCAACGTGGTCTTCTCGATGACACCTTTTGTTGCCGCACTTGACTGAAGCAGCTGCCCGAAGCGCTTGAAGGCTTCTTGATAGTTCTTTTGTGCAAATTGTGTATATCCCAAACCATACAGTGCCAACGCATAGGTGCGGCCATTGCGTTCTGTCGTAAGATTAAGGTATTGGGTATAGTCCTTGGTCGCTTGCTTGATGTTGCCGCCACGATAGTTGGCCTCGCCACGCCAGAAGAGGGCGTCGGCTCTTGTCTGGCGGTCAAAGTCGCCTACCCTCAGCGATTCGTTGAATCTGGTGATGGCAACGCCCATGTTGCCGTTAGCAAAAGCTTCGGTTCCTGCTTTATAGAGCAGCTTCTGCTTGGCTTCGAGGATGGTGCTGCTGGGATGTTGAATCTTGGCAATGGATTGTAGGGCGGCATCATGATTCTTGGTGTGCATGTATGTCTCTACCAAATAGCTGTTTACGCGGTCGGCATATACGGATGACGGGAACTCATTGAGGAAGCGCTCCAATACCTTGACTGACTCGCCAAAGCCAGAATAGGCAGTTTCGTGTACGCATACCGTATAGTTATACATGGCACGCTCGCGTACTTGTGGGTCGGCGGTCATAGAGGCTGCTTGCTCAAAACAGAGGCGGGCCTTGTTCTTGTCGTCCAGGCTGAGGTATGACAGGCCGGCATGCAATTGGGCATTCTGGGTAATGGCATCGTCGCCTTCGCTGACCATAGCGAATATCTCCGGCGCTCGTAGATGCTCCTTTGTGTTGAAGTGGGCCATACCTAGCTGATAGAGGGTCTCACGCTTGGGAGAGTCTGCAGCAGCCAGATACTCTTCCAGCACGATGGCCGCCTTGAGATAGCGCTGTTGTGCATAGAGAGCCTCTCCCTGTATGCGTTTCATGTCGAGGGTATATTCGTCCTGCTTATACTCTTCTAAGTATGCTTCGGCTGAGGCTTCAGCTTCGGAGTATTCTTTGGTCGCAAGGGCAATCTCTGCCAAGTAGTATCGCGATGGGCGATGGAAGGCCTGGGCATCCTTGGTTTGATTGAAGCCCTCTTCTGCCTTGTCGTAACGCTTGCCGATAAAGTCGGTGTAGGCTGTGTAGAACATAGCCTCTGTATCATAGCGGTCGCTTATCAGACTCAAGATGCCCAATTGTGCTGAAGCCTCTTCGTAGCGTTCCTCCTGTATCATTGACAGGGCATAGGCAAGGACAACATCGTCGCGCTCCTTATCATTGAGCATGTCGGGGTCTATCTCGCCCATATCTTGAATGACAGCGGCGTAGTCTCCTTGGGCATAATGGCCAAGAAGAATCAGTGCCTTCATGCGATTGAGCTCCGGGGTGTCAGGATACTCGTTGATATACTTTGTAATGGTGCTTACTGCAGCGGCGGCATCCTGATAGTATGCGATGATGGCCAGCATAGCCGCGGCTTCGCGCTGTTGTATGCTGGAGCCGTTGCCTGACTGTACTTCACGTAGCAGCTTGGCTGCCATCTCGTAGTTGTGCTCGTCCAAGAAACTGCGTGCCTGTTGCAATTGTAATTCAGAGACATCTGTAAGCGTATTTCTGTTGCCTGCAGTGTGAGTCTCTTGTGCCTGCATGGTCAAGGCCATGCATATCAAAGGTAATATGACGTACTTCTTCATTTTCGTGGTGTTGTATTCATATATCATTATTATAGATGCAAAAATACATCTTTTTTTCAATCGGTGGGATATATTCAGCGTTTTTTGTTACTTTTGCCACCAAAGAGCGAAGAACGATGGTGAACAACTGGATACGGAGAAAACGTAACTCTCTTGGTTTTGGGGTGCAGAGCCCTAATGACTTCTATTTCGTGCAGAATGTACTGCGTGAGAAGATGCATTATTATGGGTATCGTGACTTGCGCGATTTGCAGAGGTCTACGGCTTCATCGGCAGGCTCTTATCCCGAGGAGATCAACCGTTTGTTGTTTCGTCTGGCCAACTATGCTCATCCCGAGGTAATCGTTGAGGTAGGTACAGGGTCAGGGCTCTCGGCTTGTGCGATGGCTATAGCGCATATCCTCGGACAATGCATCACGATAAGCGAGCGGGGAGGGATTGATGATGTTGTTTCTGCCTTTTCACAGATTGTAGTGGAGGAAGGTGATGAGGTAGATTGTTTCTGTCAGATAGCCAACCGTCTGGGGACAATAGAGATGTTGCATGTTGCGCATACGGAGCATTATCAAGAGGTGGTGGATTATGCCCTTAAGCATGTGTGCGACAGGACACTGTTTGTAATTGAGGGAATACGCGACAGCAAAGAAAAACAGGATTGGTGGAAGAGCCTGCAGAGCTGCAAACCTGTGAGTGTGAGCTACGATATAGGAAATTTGGGCCTACTCTTTTTCGACAAGCACCGCCATAAGACCGCTTATTGGGTGAATTTGGCGGAATGAGTTGCCAATCGTTTAATGAAATCACTATATATAATATGACAAAGAGTAAAATATATACAAGAGGTGGAGATGCCGGTAAGACCTCGCTTATCGGAGGTAGCCGTGTCAAGAAATGTCATCAGCGGCTGGAAGCGTATGGGACTGTTGATGAACTGAGTGCGCATCTTGGACTATTGGCAAGTATGTTGCCTTCGTCACTTGCTGGTTCAGACACAAACATTATTCCTTGGATTCAGCGTCGTTTGTTCGACGTGGGGACACATCTGGCAATGCCTTGTGAG
>CANBEE010000050.1 GCA_947367415.1 uncultured Bacteroidales bacterium | reverse complement strand
GCCCAGCAATCCGCTCTACAAGCGTATCACGAAAGGTAAAGTCGTTCGCGAGCAGCAGGTACGCAGTGGCTTTATCTCCATCAGTTTTTCGGCCAATATTGCTGTTATAAAGACTCGTCCGGGCTATGCTGGAGGCATTGCATACGACATTGACGAACATGAACTGCCGAGTGTGCTGGCTACAGTTGCTGGTGACGACACCATCTTACTCGTTATCAAGGAGGGTAGCAGTCACGAGGATGTGTTGGCACATCTGAGTCCCATTATCCCCGGAATGGAAATATAAGAACTTAACACATAGAAGCAATCATAATAAAGCAATATGATAAAGACTGGAATCATAGAAGGAGCAGGTTTTACGGGTGGTGAACTTATACGCCTTCTGCTCAATCACCCCGATGTGCTATTGGTTTTCATTACCGGCCGAGGCAATAGCGGTCAATATATCCATGAGGTGCATCGAGGACTTTATGGCGAAACGGAATTGCAGTTTGCCGAAGAGCCTGAATTGGACAAGATTGACCTGCTCTTCCTCTGCACCGACATGGAGGAGAGCCGGCAGTTTATGGAGACACACGAGATACCCGAGAAGTTGAAAATTATTGATTTCTCCCGTGCATTTCGTCTCAAGGATGAGGGCAATGACTTTATCTATGGCCTTCCCGAGTTGAACCGCAGGGCCATCTGTAGCAGTCGCTATGTGGCCAATCCTGGCAACTTTGCCACTTGCGTCACCCTCGGTTTGCTGCCACTTGCCAAGAATCTCATGTTGGGCGACGACATCTATGTGCATGCTATTATCGGTAGCACCGGCACAGGTCACAAACCTTCATCGATGACTCACTTCAGCTGGCGAAACAACAATGTGAGCATCTACAAGCCCTTCACACACCAGCACCTTCCCGAGATACGCGAAGCGTTGAACCAGTTGCAGAGCAGCTTCAACTCGGCTATCCATTTCGTGCCCTATCGCGGTAACTTCACACGCGGCATCTTCTGTACCATCATGGTGAAGAACAAAGTGTCTATCGAGGAGCTCAACCAGCTATATACCGACTACTATGCCGAGGACTCGTTCACTCACATTACTCCTGACAACATCGACCTGAAGCAGGTGGTCAACACCAACAAGTGCCTTATTCACCTGGAGAAGCACGGCGACATGTTGCTAATCACCTCCTGCATCGACAACCTGCTAAAGGGTACTAGCGGTCAGGCAGTGCACAACATGAATCTGCTCTTCAACCTCGAAGAGACCACAGGTCTCAATCTGAAGGCAACAGCGTATTAATTCCGTGTAACTAACTATTCATAAATTATGAAAAACAATAGATTAATGTCAGTCATAGCACTCTGTCTGTGCTGTTGTCTGATGGGCTTTGCCAAGGCTCCCAAGTATGTATTCTTCTTTATCGGTGACGGTATGGGACTCAATCAGGTCGCTGCTACTCAGTATTATCTCCGCTCATGTCAGGGCGAACTGGGTATCACGCCCCTCTGCTTCGCCCAGTTCCCATACACGGGCATAGCTACCTCTTATTCGGCCAGCTCTGATGTAACCGATTCGGCTGCCGGAGGTACTGCATTGGCTACAGGACATAAGACCAACAATGGAGTCATTGGCATGGCTGCTGATGAGGCTACTCCCGTGACCAGCATTGCCGAGATGGCTCATCGCTATGGCGCCAAGGTGGGTATCACTACCAGTGTCACCGTCAATCACGCCACACCGGCTTCGTTCTATGCACATCAAAGAAGTCGTAACGACTATTATGAAATAGGCACCCAGCTTGCCACCTCAGGATTCGATTTCTTTGCAGGAGGCGACTTGGCCGAGAATGTAAACCCTCATGACCATGCAGCTCCGCAGCTCTACGATCTTATCAGCGAGGCGGGATATACCATTGTTCGAGGCTATGATGAGTATGAGACCAAGGCGATTGATGCCGATAAAGTGCTGCTCATACAGAAGCATGGAGCTGTGGAGAATACGCTTCCCTATGCCATTGATGCTCGCGAGGGTGACCTTACGCTCACACAAATTACTACTGCTGCCATTGACCATCTCTACGATAAGCGTCATAAGAAGGGTTTCTTCCTTATGGTTGAGGGTGGTAAGATTGACTATGCCTGCCATGCCAACGATGCCGCTGCTGCACTGCAGGAAACGGTAGATTTCGACAATGCAATCCGTCTTGCTTACGAGTTTTACAAGCAACACCCGAAGGAGACGCTCATTGTCATTAGTGCCGACCATGAGACAGGCGGATTCACCCTTGGCAATGGGTCTTATGAACTGCGCTTCGGCGCTTTACAGGCTCAGAAGGTGAGTCAGGCCGGTTTCTCACGTATCGTTAACCGTATGCGCCATGAGACAAAGGACAATGTCACTTGGGAGCAGATGAAGGAGGCCCTGAAGGAGAACTTTGGATTTTGGGACACAGTGCAGCTCCGCGAACGTGACGAGCAGGCTCTCCGCAACGAGTATGAGCGTTCATTTACTGGCGAGAAGAATGTGAAGATGGCCGAGAGTCTCTACTATCGCGATGAACCCATCTCTGCATTGGCAGTGCGCATACTCGACCGCATAGCCATGGTATCATGGCCTGTAGGGTCACATACTGCTGCTTATGTTCCCATCTTTGCTATCGGCAATGGAGCCGAGCAGTTTACCGGACAGATGGACAATACCGATATTCCCAAACGCATAGCAGCTATAGCGGGCTATGATAAGGCTAAATAATAATATAAGCATCTTGACCATGAGACGAATTACGCTTATCGGAGCTTTGCTCCTCGCCTTTAGTACAGGTGCGCAGGCACAGAATCTCCAAAAGGGAGATTATGGATACCTTTATTGCCACATGAGTGACCGTGGTGAATATACTGCCTATGCCCTTAGTCGCGATGGTTATCATTACGAAGATGTCATTGGTGGCGATCCCATCTTTGACCCTGAGGAGCATGCCCGTATCGAGGGCGGTACCCGTGATGCCTTCATTGCACGCTCCTATAATGGAAAAGGCTACGTGATGGTGACCACGGATATGTGCGTGCGCAAGTCAAAGGTGTGGGACAACTACGGCATTGACCTCCTGCGCAGTCGCGACCTCATCCATTGGGAGTCTGTCACCTTTGACTTCCGTCAAGGTCCAGCAATCTTCTGCAATTCCGAAGCACCGGACGTTTACAAAAACTTCAGCACAATTGACCGCGTATGGGCACCTCAAATCTTTTGGAATCCAGATTATCAGTGGCCCGACGGAGAAAAGGGCGGCTATATGATTTACTACTCTATGCTCAATCGTGAGGAGGAGCAGTACGACCGCATGTATTACTCTTATGCGGATAAGTCATTCACCCGCCTTACCAAACCGCAGCTCCTCTTCGACTGGGGCTATGCCACCATTGATGCCGACATCAATTATTTGGAGAGTGACGGTCTCTATCACATGCTTATCAAGAAGGAGGGTGGCAAGACGGGCATCTATACCGCTACCGCTCCTTCGCTGCATGGACCTTGGGGTGAACCCATCGAGGATGACTATGTAGACTTCGAAGGACGCAAGAAGTGTGAAGGCTCATCAGCTTTCCAGCTCATGGGCGATGACACTTGGCGTGTGGCCTACATTGAATACTCGTCAAAGCCAAAGAACTACCGCATTTGCAAGGCCGACAAGTACCTGCGCAACTTCTCCGACCCCGTGAACATAGAAGGTGTTACAGGTCCGCAGCACGGCTCATTCATGCGCCTTACCAAGCAAGAGTATAAGCGTCTGCAACGCTGGTCGGCCAAGGAGACAAAGCGTCGAGCCAAGCTTGCTGAGCAGAAGTAAATACCCTATTGTACGATATAAAGAGACGTGCCATCATTAGACAGCACGTCTCTTATATTATATTGGTATGGAATCACATGGCAAACACATTGAAGCCGCCATCAACTACGGCTACGGTACCTGTAACGAAGGCTGAGGCATCGCTGATGAGGTAATGGATGGTGCCACACAGCTCTTCGGGACGTCCGAAGCGCTTGAAGGGGGTTTGGCGTATCACATCGGTGCCGCGCTGTGTATACGAGCCGTCCTCATTAGTGAGTAGTGTACGATTCTGTTCGGTGAGGAAGAAGCCCGGTGCAATGGCATTGACACGAATACCCTCGCCAAACTTTGAAGCTACCTCAGTTGCCATATAGGCGGTGAAGTTGCTGATGCCTGCCTTGGCTGCAGCATAGCCACAGACACGGGTCATGGGGCGGAAGGCTGCCATAGAGGAGAAGTTGACGATGCATCCCTTGCCTTGCTCTACCATAGGACGCAGAAATACTTGAGTGGGGATGACGGTGCCTGTGAGATTGAGGTCGAGCACGCGCTGGAACTCCTCAGGTTTGAGGTCGAAGAAGGTGCCCGTGGGTGCAATCGTAGCACCAGGCATATTACCTCCGGCTGCATTGAGTAGTGCATCTACGCGACCATACTGCGCCAGCACATCGGCAAGGTTATGCTCCACTACGGCCTGGTTCATCACATCGGTCACGAGGAACATACCTTCACCGCCCTCTTCACGGATCTGCTTCACGATGGCCTCGCCTGCCTCTACGCGGCGACCCATTACCACTACTTTTGCACCTTGCTTGGCCAGATACAGGGCAATAGCCTTGCCCAACACTCCTGTGCCGCCCGTTAGGACGACTACGCGGTCTTTGATATTGAAAAGTTCGTTCATAATACGATATTGTTATCTTTCTTTACTTCAAGGTTTGATGTCGTAAAGGTAATAAAAAAGTCGTAGATACTGTATGCTACGACTCTTTTTTATGAAAACATAACAAAGGATATTCCTTTTTTGATTATTTCCTGCCAAAGTCTGCCGGAACTTCGCCCCATTTATCGGTTTCCCATTTCACGATGGGATTGGTCACGCGATGGCTCTTGAGCCACGCTTCGGCGCGTTCGATGAGTTGGAACAGCGCCTCCGTCTCGGCAGTACGCTCAAGCTGTGTCTTGCAGCATTTCTTACGTACCCAGCTGATGGCTGTGCGACTGTCGCTGTAGATGGTCATTTTGAGCCCCTGTTTATCGAGCAGTGCCAAGGCATGCACGATGGCGAGAAACTCTCCGATGTTGTTTGTGCCATACACGGGGCCGAAGTGGAAGATCTCCTTGCCGTCGCCAAGATATACACCACGATATTCCATAGGACCAGGATTACCGCTGCAAGCGGCATCTACTGCAAGGGCATAAAGGGGGGCCTCCCCCATCCCCCTCCCGGAGAGGGGGCTTTCAGTCATCGCGGTGTTGGTTCCTCCTCCATCACAGGGAGGGATGGGGCGGGTCTTCTCTTTTCTCCTCACATACTCATACGCCGGTGAGGCATAGGCACGCTCGGCCTCCTCCTTCGAGTCGAAGGACTTGTATACCGCGCCCTTCACACCTTTGATTTGTGCCTGACAGTCGTCCCAGTTATGATAGATGCCAGGGTTAAGACCGCTCCAAACGACGTAAAACTTTTTTTTCTTGCTCATTTTTTCAGAAGTACAGGAGTTCATGAGTTCGGGAGTTTAGACAACACCATTGGCTGATGTTGCTTTCTCGATTTCAGCGTGCAGTACTGTTGTCTGAACTCCTGAGCAAAGCGATAACTCCTGACTCCTAAACTCCTAACTATTACATACGATCAGGAACCTCGATACCGAGCAATCCCATGCCCAAGCGGATGATCTTGGCCACGTTGGCCGAGAGCACGAGACGGAATTGCTTCACGGCTTCGTCCTCCTCACGTAGGATACTGTAGTCATGGTAGAACTGGTTGAATTCCTTCACCAAGTCGTATACGTAGTTGGCAATCACCGATGGGGTGTAGCTTACGCCTGCCTCCTTCACTACGGCGGGGAACTCAGCCAGCTTCTGTATCAATGCCATCTCCTTCTCATTAATTGTCAGTTGTGCATTGTCTATTGTCAATTGAGCATCTGCTGCCTTGCGCAAGATAGACTGGATACGGGCATAGGTGTATTGGATGAAGGGACCTGTGTTACCGTTGAAGTCGATAGACTCCTTGGGGTTGAAGGTCATGTTCTTGCGAGCGTCCACCTTAAGGATGAAGTACTTGAGTGCACCAAGGCCTACGATGCGGGCAATATTCTCGGCCTCCTCTGCAGTGAGCCCATCGAGCTTGCCCAGTTCCTTAGATGTATCGCGTGCGGTGGCTATCATTTCAGCCATGAGGTCATCGGCATCCACTACGGTGCCTTCGCGGCTCTTCATCTTGCCTTCGGGTAGCTCTACCATGCCGTACGAGAAGTGTACGAGGTCTTTGCCCCAGTCGAAGCCGAGCTTGTCGAGCAGGATAGAGAGTACCTGGAAGTGGTAATTCTGTTCATTACCCACTACGTATATCATCTTGTTGATAGGATAGTCCTGGAAGCGCAGCTTTGCGGTACCGATGTCTTGAGTCATGTATACCGATGTGCCGTCGCTACGGAGCAGGAGTTTGTGGTCGAGGCCCTCGCCGGTGAGGTCGGCCCATACCGAGCCATCCTCCTTGCGGAAGAAGAAGCCCTTGTCCAAGCCCTCCATCACCTTCTCCTTACCTTCGAGATAGGTCTGTGATTCGTAATATATCTTATCGAAGTCTACGCCCATCATCTTGTATGTCTCGTCGAATCCGGCATATACCCACTCGTTCATCATCTGCCACAGACCGCGCACTGCAGTGTCACCGGCCTCCCACTTCACGAGCATTTCGCGTGCCTCGGCCATCAGGGGCGACTTGGCCTCAGCCTCCTCCTTAGTGCAACCTTCGCGCTCCATGATTTCTGCAACCTCAGCCTTGTAGTGTTTATCGAAAGCTACGTAGTAGTCGCCGATGAGATGGTCGCCCTTCTTGCCTGATGTCTCGGGAGTCTCGCCCTCGCCATACTTCTGCCAAGCCAGCATTGACTTGCAGATGTGTATGCCGCGGTCATTGACGATATTAGTCTTCACCACGCGGTTGCCGTTGGCCTCCATGATGTTGGCCAGCGCATAGCCCAAGAGGTTGTTGCGCACATGGCCCAGGTGGAGGGGTTTGTTTGTATTGGGCGACGAGTACTCAATCATTACGAGTGGTGACTTTTCGGTAGGTGTCTGCAAACCATATTTGTCATCATTGTCGATGCAGCCGAGGAGTTCTATCCAAGCCGATGCAGCAATGGTGATGTTGAGGAATCCCTTGATGACGTTGAACGCCTGTACCATGGGCTCGTGTGCGGCCAAATACTCGCCTATCTCCTGAGCCGTCTGTTCAGGGCCTTTGCGTGAGGCACGCAGGAAGGGGAATACGACGAGTGTCAGATGACCCTCAAACTCTTTTTTTGTCTTCTGCAGTTGCACTTGAGCAGGTTCTACCATCGTTCCATACAATGCTTGTATCGCCTCTACGATACTCTTAACCAATTTCTCTTCTATCATATTATCTTGTGTTATCTTTCTTATGAATGTACAAAATTAGTGCAAGCCGAGAGAAAACGCAAATTTATTTGCAGTTTTCCGAGGCGCTGCCTAATTTCTGTGTTCGCGAAGCGGACACTAAAGATGTGCAAGCCGAACGAAAAAGCAAGTTTACTTGCATTTTTCTGCCGATGCGGGATGAGCATTGGTTGCGACGGCTGCCGGTTTATCGGCACAAAGGAGTGCGACAAAGTCGCTACCAACCTGATTTCTAGGCTTGCAAGGCAAGTACTATAAGTATCCCTACGATATGGCACTCCAGTTAACATTCGTCCTGCGTAAACGTTCCAACTGCTGCCACATCACCGAATTTTCGGGGCGCAAGCCATCGGGGTCCTCATCGGTGATGCGCTCGGCAATATTGCGCACATGTCCCAGCAGCTGTCCGTCGCGAGCGATATTGGCAATCTTCAGATCGAAGGCGATACCGCTCTGCTGTGTGCCCTCGAGGTCGCCCGGGCCGCGCAGCTTGAGGTCGGCCTCGGCAATCTCAAATCCGTCGTTGGTGCGCACCATGATCTCGAGGCGTTTCTTGCTCTCCTCCGAGAGCTTCACCGAGGTCACCAGGATGCAGTACGACTGGTCGGCACCACGGCCTACCCTACCCCTCAGCTGGTGCAGCTGCGACAGGCCGAATCGCTCGGCATTCTCGATGACCATCACCGAAGCGTTGGGCACGTTCACGCCCACCTCTATCACCGTGGTGGCCACCATGATCTGTGTCTCGCGGCGGAGGAATCGCTGCATCTCGGCATCCTTCTCGGCAGGCTTCATCTTGCCATGCACCATGCTCACCTGACAGTGTGGGAAGGCCTCACACACTTGTGCATAGCCCTCTTCGAGGTTCTTGAGGTCAATCTTCTCGCTCTCCTTGATGAGCGGGTACACCACGTACACCTGTCGGCCCTCGGCTATCTGCCCCGCCATGAACTGGTATAGCTGCGCCTGGCGGTTGCCATACTGGTGTATCGTCTGTATAGGTTTGCGCCCGGGCGGCAGCTCGTCTATGATGCTCACGTCGAGGTCACCATAGAGCGTCATGGCCAGCGTGCGCGGTATGGGCGTAGCCGTCATCACCAGCACATGCGGTGCATAGGCATTCTTCGACCACAGCTTGGCACGTTGCGCCACGCCGAAGCGGTGCTGCTCATCGATGACCACAAAGCCCAGAGCCGAGAACTGCACCGTATCCTCGAGCACCGCATGAGTAGCCACCAGCAGATGTATGTCGCCCGTGAGCAGACCCTCCAGTATTTCCTTGCGCCGCTTGCCCTTCACGCTACCCGTGAGCAGGGCCACACGTACGGGCAGACCCTCGAGCATCGACGACAGCGTGGCATAGTGTTGCTCGGCCAGTATCTCCGTGGGTGCCATGATGCAGGCCTGGTAGCCGTTGCCGATGGCGATGAGCGATGTCATGAGCGCCACCAGCGTCTTGCCACTGCCCACATCGCCCTGCAGGAGGCGGTTCATCTGTCGGCCGCTGTTCATGTCGTGCCGCATCTCGCGGATGACACGCTTCTGCGCACCCGTCAGCTCGAAGGGAAGTTTCGTGGCATAGAACTCATTGAACAGTTCGCCCACCTTGGTGAAGCACAGTCCGCGGCACTTGCGGCGACGGTCCTTGCTGTAGCGCAGTATGCTGAGCTGCACGTAGAAGAGTTCTTCAAACTTGAGCCTGTACTGCGCCCGTCGCAGCTGCTCGGGCTCCTTGGGGAAGTGTATGGCATACAGCGCCTCGGGTAGCGGCATCAGGTGATGCTCCTGCACGAACGGGGCAGGCAAGGTCTCGGCTATGGGCATGCGCTCGAACAGGGCAAAGAGGTTGCCCACGATCTTCTGCATGGCATTGCTGTTGAGTCCGCTTCGCTTCATGCGCTCTGTAGTGTTGTAGTAGGGCTGCAGGCCCATCGAGGAGAGCGACAGCTCTGAGGCCTTGTCGATATCAGGGTGCGCCACGTTGATGCGGTCGCCAAACATCGTAGGCTTGCCGAATACGATGTACTCCACCCCCACGGGGTAGCTCTTGGGGATAAACTTGGCGCCGTTAAACCACACCAGGTCTATCACCCCCGTGCCGTCGGAGAAGTGTGCCACCAGCCTCATTTTGCGCCCCGTGCCCACGGTCTCGTAGCGCAGTATCTTGCCCTTGAGCTGTATGTAGGGCATGTTGCCGTCTATCTCGTGGATATAGTAGAGGCGGCTGCGGTCCACATACTTGTAGGGAAAGTTATACAGCAGGTCGTGCATGGAGCTGATGCCCAGTTCCTTTGCCAGTAGGGCCGCCCGCTGTGGGCCCACTCCCTGCAGATACTGTATGTCGCGCGTCGTGAGGTCGTACATCACTCCATTGTCACTCAATGATTAAGGATTGCAGATTCACCATCCACTATCGATCAGAGCTTTGGCAACGATGAGGTCGAAGGGGGTGGTGAGTTTGATGTTTTCGCGGTTGCCATCGACAAGCGTTACAGCTTCGCCTAAGGCCTCTACTACTGAAGCATCGTCGGTGAAGGCATCTGTATAGGGCTGTTTATAGGCACGGCGGAGAAGGGTGGCACGGAAGGTCTGTGGGGTCTGCACCAAGCGGTAGGCGTTGCGGTCGACGGTAACACTTTTAGAATTGACAATTACCTCCAGGTGACGGGCCTCTCCTTCTGCCTCTTCTTCCCTTATCAGCTGCCTTACCGTTTCCACCACAGGAATGACGGGCACGACTGCACCGTGGGCTTCGGCATCGGCATAGCATCGACTGATGACCTCGTGGCTCACAAAGGGACGCACGCCATCGTGTACGGCTACCAAGGCTTCGGGTGCATCGACAAGGGCTAAGCCGCTCTGTACGGAGTGGAAACGTGTGGCACCGCCATCGGCAATACGGTGAGGCACAGTAAAGGAATACAGTGCGCAGAGTTCTCGCCAATACTCCTGATGGTCGCGCGGGAGCACGAGGATAATCTGTATGGAGCTGTCGCAGGCGTGGAAGGTATCGAGTGTACGCATCAGCACGGGGCGACCCTCAATGGGGATAAATTGCTTGGGCAACTCACCGCCCATGCGAAGACCTTTGCCTCCGGCAACTATGATGACAAAACGCTTCATTTAAGTGGAAAGATGAAAGTGGAAAGATGAAAGTGGGGAGTTGCCATCCAGTTGGGAGACATTGCGGATTCCTCTTTCATCTTTCAATTTTATTTAGAATTGCATACCTTTTCTTAGTTCCTCAGCTTTGCCGTCGCCACAGAAGTGCTCAACGAAGGTGAAACCCAAATCCCAGGCGGCTGCGGGACCGCAAGCGGTAAAGATGTTGCCATCGACAGTCACCTTCTCGGCTGTATATTCGGCTCCCTGCATGGTGTCTTCAAAGCCGGGATAACAGGTGGCTCGCTTACCGTTGAGCAGACCAAGACCTCCGAGTACGAGTGGGGCGGCACAGATGGCCGAAATGATGACATTTTCCTGTGTGGCTTTGGCGGTGAGCAATTGGCACAGGCCTGCATGAGCCTCCAGATTGGTGGCTCCGGGCAGACCGCCCGGCAAGAAGAGTAGGGCGGCATCGGTATAATCGAGCTCGTCGAACATGGCATCGGCCACTACGGGAATACCGTGGGCGCCCATGACAATCTGATTGTTGGTAACTGAGACGGTTGTCACTGCCAAGCCGGCACGACGCATCACATCTACGGGAGCCAAGGCCTCAATCTCCTCGAAGCCGTCGGCAAGGAATACGTACAGTGTGTTCATATCTTATTCGTTGAGTTGTCAAAAAGTGAGCACAACCTCTACAGGATAATGGTCCGAGATGTAAGGAGCATCATAGTCACCGTCGAGAATGCGGTATGAGTGACATGTGGCCTTGCGTCCACGGTAGAACACGTGGTCAATCACACTCTTCTTCACGCTGCCCCAACCGTTGTAGGTGCCCTTATCGTCGGCCTGCGCGGCGGTAGTGCGGGCTTCCTGCATGAAGTCGCTCAATGGGGTAAGCGCCTCGTCATCGGGTGTCACGTTGAAGTCGCCGCCAAGGATTACGGTAGCTCTTTCGCCGGCTATTTCCTTAATCTTCTCTATGATGAGTTTGACCGACTCGGTCTGTGCTGTGCGTCCCCGGTGGTCGAGGTGGGTGTTGAAGAAATAAAACTCTTTTCGGCTCTCCTTGTCGCGCAACAGAACCCAGGTGGTTGTGCGGAAGCACGCGGCATCCCATCCCTGTGTCACCTTATCAGGTGTTTCGCTCAGCCAGAATGTGCCGCTATCAAGCAAGTCGAAACGCTCCGTGTTGTAATATATGGCCATCACCTCGCCCTTCATCTTGCCATCGTCGCGCCCTACGCCCACACGCTTATATTGGGGGAACATCTGGTCGAGATACTCCAAGTGCGCACTCATGGCTTCCTGCAAACCGAAAAAGTCCGGCTTATGCTCGTTCAGCATATTCTGCGTTGCATGTCGGCGAAACTTCCAACTATTGGTACCATCATCGGCCAACGTGCGGATATTGTACGAGAGCATCTTAATCTCTATTGGCGACTTCGCTGCCATGCTACCCACCATGAGTGCGAGAAGCAAAACTGTAAATATCTTTTTCATCCTTAGTCTCGTTTTGTTTGCGGGGTTAGTAGGCTAATTCGGGAGATAGTGGAAAATTTCCTCTACGTTATCTCAACTTGAAATAGTAGGTGATTGTTCCAGTTTGATTGTCAACAGCATTAATCTGGTTGAATTGTGCTCGTTTGGCAGCATCTTCTGCTGCTTTGCGCAATTCGGGATTGACCGTATTGGTGCGGCGGTTAATACTGGTTGCTACAACTTTTCCTGCAGGATTCACTGTGATGTTGACTACAACGCGCCCTTCATCTTGCACGGTATTGACAGGAACAGGCAGACCATCGCCAGAGATGTTGCGTCCATTGAGGTCGAATGTACCTTGCACGCCCAATCCTGTCGCCTTATCTGCTGCTGATACTCCCGTCTCGGCACCTTGGGTGCCCTCTTCGACTTTGTCGGTTGCCTCTCCCTTGCTGCCCATCTCGAATCCTTTGCCAAAGGCGCTGGCCATCTGCTGTGCTGCTCGTTCGGCTGCCAAGCGTTCTGCTTCGGCACGCTTCTGTGCTTCAATCTCTTCGGGGGTAGGCATATCGACGGTAGGTTCGTCGGGTTGGGTGATAAGTGGCTCCTCTACTTGCGGCTCGGGCTGTGTTTGCGGTGCATTCTCGATGTTGGGCACATCGCTCTTTATGGATGACACCTCGGTGAACTGGTACGACTCGGTATGCCCTTGTGCTAGCTCGGTGTTGCCCATCATCACGGGGATGCCGCTCTCAGCCTCTTGCAAGGGGGCACGCATGGCAAGTAGCATGAGCAGTACCACAGCCGCAGCATGCACGGCAAGTGTTACTACCAAACCCTGTATCTGACTCTTAGTAACTTTCAAGGCTATTTCTTTTTATCTGGCCTCCGAGTAGCCAATACCATTTTGAACTGGTTCTCGTTGGCAATATTCAATACACCTACTATCTCACGATAAGGAACGCGCTCATCGGCATAGAGTGCCACGTACATCTCCGGCTCCTTGGCGGCACATTCCTGCAGGAAAGCAGCCAGGTCCTCTAATTCGATGGGCATCTCATCTTCATTACCAAATGCTGTATAGTAGTTGAGATCCTTGTCGATAATCACCCTGGTCAATGGTTTGGCCGAAGTCTGTTGCTTACCCTGCGGAAGCAGTACCTTAATGGCGTTTGGAGTTACCATAGTAGAGGTAATCATGAAGAATATCAGCAAAAGGAACACGAGGTCCGTCATCGATGACATGCTGAAAGTGGGCGATATCTTATTTCTTCGTTTCAGGCTCACGGGAATTCAGATTGAAAATTGTTCTTTAATTTTTCAACAACAGTTGCGTCGTATGGAGA
>CANBEE010000049.1 GCA_947367415.1 uncultured Bacteroidales bacterium | reverse complement strand
TCGTTATCGTTTCCGCACGCTGTGCTGCCAAAGCCAACCGATTTATGAACTTTCGCCAATAGGAATACCTAAAAAATCGTCCTTTTCATCGTCTAGTATCCCGTCTGTCTCATTACACAAATACTATATCTCGCTCGTTTCTTGCCTCCATTTCTCTAAAATACTCCTTTTTTTATCAAACTAGCCTAAAAACCACTTTTTTTATGTAAGTTTGCACAAACATCAAACACGTTAAGTCATGAAAAGCAAATTTCTCCTCTATGCATTTCCACTATTGATGGGTGCTCCCTCAATACTCTGTGCACAGCAAATCAACGACAACAATACTCCATTGCATCTGATGAAACCAGCCTACAGGCTCGACTATGGCTTGCCTGCCGTGCAGGACGTGAAAGCCACGATGGACCGCGTACTCGGATACATTGACGAACAGACACCCGCCGTGCTCGTCGACAAGCAAACGGGAGAAGAGGTGAAGGATCTGGCAAAAATCAATAAGGACACGCAGCTCAAGCAGGGTGGATTCCGCCTGACAAGCTATGAGTGGGGAGTGACCTACTCGGCCGTGCTGGCCGCCTATGAGGCTACAGGCGACAAGAGCTACCGCGACTATGTACACAAGCGTCACCGCCTGCTGGCCGATGCCGCGCCCTACTTCAAGGAGGTGTACAGCAAGCACGGAAAGATCGACGGTAATGTGCGCCGCGTCATCGATCCTCATGCCCTCGACGATGCTGGCGCCGTATGCGCCTCAATGATAAAAGCGCTGCTCGGTGACAAGAAATTACCACTGCGCCCACTTATCGACAACTATGCCGACTATATCGTCAACAAGGAGTTCCGCCTCGAAGACGGAACATTCGCACGCATCCGTCCGCAGAAGAATACGGTATGGCTCGATGACATGTTCATGGGAATACCCGCCGTGGCCTATATGGGCAAGCTCACCGGCGATGCTAAATACTATGACGAGGCCGCACGCCAGGTGCTGCTGTTTGCCAACAAGATGTTCGTACCTGAGAAGGGCCTCTTCCGTCACGGATGGGTCGAGGCTATGGACCCCCATCCTGCATTCTTCTGGGGCAGAGCCAACGGATGGGCACTGTTGACCATGAGCGAGGTGCTCGACGCACTGCCCGAGAGCCATCCCCAGCGTGCCGAGATAATGGCATTGCTGAAAGCCCACATACAGGGACTTGCCGTACTGCAGCATCACGACGGATTCTGGCACCAGCTGCTCGACCGCAACGACACCTACCTGGAGACCTCAGCAACGGCAATCTTTACCTATTGCATAGCCCATGCCATCAACAAGGGATGGGTCGACGCCAAAGCCTACGGACCCATCGTGCTGCAGGGATGGCATGCCGTAGAGTCGGCCGTGAACGAGCAGGGACAGGTCGAGGGAGTATGCGTAGGCACTGGCATGGGATTCGATGCGGCCTTCTACGCCTACCGCCCCGTGCATGTGATGGCAGCCCATGGCTACGGTCCTACGATATGGGCGGGAGCCGAGGTCATCAAGCTCTTGCAACAACAGCACCCCAAGCTCAACGATAGCGCCGTGCAGTTCTACGACGAAGAGGTGAAGACCAAAAGTCCCATCTTTAACTATGACGGTAGCATCAGATTCTAACCTTACAATCCATTAAAAGCCATGAGAAGAGCAATAATAACCTTTGCATGCATCATAGCATCCATGATGCTCGCATTACCCGTTTCTGCACAGATTGGGCGACGCTTCCCTTCTGAGCGGAAAGTTGTCAACGACCCCAAAACTGGAGTGGAGCTCATATTCCTTACCAGCCAAAGCGGTATGGGCGACACTAAGATATACCAGACTCACAACCAATGGACCTCGGACGGGAAATGGGTGGTCTTCCGCTCAAACCGCGTACGTGGCGAAGCAATGGCGGTGAATGAGGAGACAGGCGACATCGTACAGGTTACCGAAGGAGGTTACTCGGGAATGCTTTGCGTAGCCCGCAACTCGATGTACCTCTATTATATGCGCCCCAAGCAGGCCGCGAAGCCGAAGGAGAAGCAGAAAGAGCACGACATGGAGGTGGTAGAGATAGACCTCGAGCGCCTGTTTGCCGACTCCGAGGCCAACATCCTGAAGAAAAAGAAACACTACGAGCGCATCTGCGGCACCATCCCTGCCGAGATGGGCGCACGTGGCGACATGGCCCTGGATGGTAGCGAGACCTTCGCCTACTTCCGCTTGGGCAAGCAATATGCCGGGCAATTCCCCATCAAGGAGGAGATATCAGGCACGTTTGGCCCCCGCAATATGGGAGCAGGCCCCTCGGGCATAGGCAAGATAGACCTCACTACGGGTAAGGTGGAGCATGTGGTAAGCGTACACTTCCAAGTGGGACACATACAGGGCAACCCCTGGCATCCCGGTGAGGTGATATTCTGCTGGGAGACGGGCGGAAAGGCACCCCAGCGCACATGGATGGTCAATGCCGACGGCAGCAACCTGCGCCCCATCTATCGCGAGACGGAGTATGACTGGGTGACTCACGAGGCCGTCATCAGTGAAGACGAACTGGCCTTTGCCGTCATCGGGCACCGTCCCATCAGTGAAGATGAGCAGCCTACCGATTTTACCAAGGACTGGGGTCCTGCAGGCACCAAGGCCTATGCCACCGGATTGGCTGTAGTGAATATGCGCACACGTGAATTCACACTCGAAGGGCAGGTCGATGGCGACAATTTCTGGCACGTAGCAGGCTCGCACGACGGACATTGGGTAGCAGGCGATACCTTCGCACGTGAGCTTTGGCTCATCGACCGCCACACCAAGGAGCGCATACTGCTCACGGCAGGGCACAAGACCACAGCCCGCGACCACGTGCATCCTACGTTCAAGCCCGACGGCACAGCCATAGAGATACAGTCCGCTATGCTATCGGAAGACGACCGCTCGATGAACATCTGCATCATAAAACTCCCCAAACACTTGCTTGAACGCTACAAATAAGACAAGAAGCAGCTCTCACGAGCTGCTTCTTTTTCATTCCATTAGTCACCACCGATGCACTGCACTGCTTATAGCCTCCCCTCATCGGCATAGCTGTAATAGCCATTATCGGTAAAGATGATATGATCGAGCAGACTGATATTAAAGAGCTTGGCCGCCTCCTGCACCTGGCGTGTGAGGCGGTCGTCATGTGTGCTGGGGTGTAGCGTGCCCGACGGGTGGTTGTGGCAGAGGATAAGCGAGGTGGCCCGCTTGAGCAGGGCTTCGCGCAGGATGATGCGCACATCGACTACCGTCTCTGTGAGCCCGCCCATACCAATGCGCATAGAATCGATAACCGTGGACGACTGGTTGAGCAGCACCACATGACACTCCTCTACGGCAAGGTCGCGCATGAGAGGATAGAAATAGTCGTATGCATGTGAGGCAGAGCGTATCTGCCGGCGCTCAGGCTGCTCTACGGCACGTCGGCGACCCAGTTCGCAGGCTGCAAGTATGGTGACCGCCTTGGCAGGCCCTATGCCCTTGAAACGGCATAGTTCGTCTACACTAAGGCGACCCACCTGGTCGATGCTATTGCCATAGGCGGCTAGCACCTTCTGCATGAGTGCTACGGCCGAGTCTTCATCGTTGCCCGAGCCTATAAGAATAGCAAGGAGCTCAGCGTTGGTCAACGCCTGAGCTCCTTTGCTTATCATCTTCTCGCGTGGGCGGTCTTCTTCGGCCCAGCGATTGATTGTCAGTTTGTCCATTATTACATCTTCACACGACCTACGTATGAGCCATCGCGAGTGTCAACCTCAACGAACTCACCTTCTGTAATGAAGAGGGGCACGCGGATCTCGGCGCCAGTCTCCAGTGTCGCGGGCTTGAGTGTGTTGGTGGCGGTGTCGCCCTTGAGGCCAGGCTCGGTATAGCTAATCTGGAGCACCACCTTTGTAGGAAGCTCAGCATAGAGCACGGTGTCGGTAGAAGCGTCAGATACCACCTCAACGGTCATACCCTCCTTCAAGAAGGCAACGCCTGTGATGAGTTCCTTGGCGATGGGAGCCTGGTCGAAAGTCTCATTGTTCATGAAGATGAAGTCCTCACCCTCCTGATAGAGGAACTGATAGGGGCGACGCTCTACGCGTACGTCCTCGAGTTTCTCGCCGATGTTGAAGCGACGCTCCAGCACGTAGCCGTCAACCACGTCCTTGAGCGTTGTACGCATGAAGGTGTTACCCTTACCGGGCTTTACATGAAGGAAATCGATACAGAAGTACAGCTTGCCGTCCATACGGATGCAAGTACCTTTCTTGATGTCTTGAGCATTAATCATAACTAGTCTTGTCTTGTTTATTTATACTTATTTATTACATTTTCGCTGTTTTCCGAGTGCAAAATTACAAGAAAACGGCAAAATGCCCAAATCTTTCGTATAAAAACAGCACATTTTTTGGTGATTTCAAAAAAAGTCCCTACTTTTGCAACCCGATTACGCAGCCTAACGACGAAAAGGCGCTAAGACAAGATAAAGAAAGAACAATAAAATAGTACAGAGCAATGAAAAGAACATTTCAACCTTCTCTGAGAAAGAGAAAGAACAAACATGGTTTCCGTGAGAGAATGGCTACCGCTAATGGTCGTCGTGTATTGGCTGCCCGTCGTGCTAAGGGTCGCAAGAAATTGACAATTTCTGACGAGTTCAACGGTTTGAAGAAGTAATTTCTCTCCGCAGGACAAAACTATAAAGAGATGACGGTGCAAAATCGTCATCTCTTTTTTCATTTATCCGCGGATTATTACTACTTTTGTCCGTCAATATCATCGTAGGACTATGACCAAGCAAAAAGACATCAATAAGGGAAAGAAGAAAGCATCGCTTCGCTTCATTCTCATTAACCTCGCAGCAATGGCCGCAGTGGTGGTGGCCGCAGTGCTCATCACCTTCCGCTGGATAGACAGCTACACGGAACACGGAGTAGCCATCATGGTACCCGACATCACTGGCATGCAGGAGGAAGAGGCCGTGCAGATACTCGGGAAGCATCACTTGACTGGAGTGGTCGACGACTATACCTATATAAAAGGAGTGCCCGTAGGAGAAATCGTCAGCCAGCGCCCCGCGCAGAATGCCAAGGTTAAGCGAGGCCGCAAGATATACCTCACCGTGAGCTCGGGCAACCAGCCCATGATTGCTGTGCCCGACGTTGCCGACAACAGTTCATTGCGCCAAGCCGAGTCGCGCCTCCGTGCCGCAGGCTTCAAGCTAGCTCCACACGACACGATTGACGGTGAGCTTGACTGGGTATACGGCATACGCTACAACGGACGCGAACTACAAGGGCAAGAAAAGGTTCCTGAAGGATCTGAGCTAACACTCATCATCGGTGGCGGAAGCAAGGAAGAGGCCGACACTTTGGGCGTAGCGACCGTAGAGGAGGGATGGTTCTAAACTATTTATATTCATAGAAGACTGTTATGACCCATCCTGACGAACTCGACGAACTACTTGCCGAAAGTACCGACAATCCCTATGCCGACCTCGACGCATCGCTCGACGAGGAGGCATCGCTCTATGAACACTTCCGCATCGTGGTGGACAAGGGGCAGGAGTTGCTACGTATCGACAAGTTTCTCTTCGACCATCTGCCCCACGCCTCGCGCAATCGCATACAGAAGGCGGCCGAGGCAGGCTTTATCTACGTGAACGGCAGGGCCGTGAAGAGCAACTACCGCGTGAAGCCCTGCGACATCATCACCATGATGATGGACCGCCCGCGTTACGAGAACGACATCACCCCCGAAGACATCCCCCTCGACATCGTATACGAAGACGACGATCTCATGATCATCAACAAGCCTGCCGGTATGGTCGTACACCCCGGCTGCGGCAACTATAGCGGCACCCTCGTCAATGCCATTGCCTGGCATCTGCGCGACAACCCCAACTACGACCCCAACGACCCCAGCGTAGGCCTCGTGCACCGCATCGACAAGGATACCTCGGGATTGCTCGTGGTGGCCAAGACCCCCGACGCCAAGACCTCACTGGGCATGCAGTTCTTCAACAAGACCACCAAGCGACACTACAACGCCCTCGTGTGGGGCTCCTTGAAGGACGACACCGGCACCATACGTAGCCAGATAGCCCGCAACCCGCACGACCGCCTGCAGATGGCCGTCTTCACCGACCCCGCGATAGGCAAGCACGCCGTCACCCACTACCGCGTATTGGAGCGCATAGGCTACGTCACCCTCGTGGAGTGTATCCTCGAGACAGGGCGTACGCATCAGATACGTGTCCACATGAAGCACCTCGGCCACCCGCTCTTCAACGACGAGCGTTACGGAGGCAGCGAGATACTCAAGGGCACTACCTCGGGCACCTACCGCAAGTTTGTGGCCAACTGCTTCGACACCTGCCCCCGCCAGGCCCTCCACGCCCGCACCCTCGGATTCGTACATCCCCGCACCAAGCAGGAGATGTTCTTCACCTCTGAGCTCCCGATGGACATGACCTCCCTAATCGACCGCTGGCATACCTATGTAGCGGGAAAAATTGAGAACTAACCATCCGAATGGTTCGCTAAACACTGGACACTAAACATTAAATCATAACTAAAGCATATGACCAAACGCACCATAGCCATTGTCGCAGGAGGCGACTCAGGTGAATATGAAGTATCGCTGCGCAGTGCAGCAGGCATCGACTCCTTCCTCGACAAGGAGCGCTACATCGTGTATACCGTAATCATCCGCGGCACAGACTGGCACGTACAGTTGCCTGATGGTACCACTGCACCTATCGACCGCAACGACTTCAGTTTCACCTACGAGGGCAAACACGTAACCTTCGACTACGCCTACATCACCATCCATGGTACACCAGGCGAGAACGGACTCTTGGGTAGTTACTTCGAGCTTATCCGTATGCCCTATTCCACCTGTCCACCCCTCATCTCGGCCATGACATTCAATAAATTCGTGCTCAACCAATATCTGCGCAGCCTTGGCGTGCGCGTGGCTGAATCGCTCACCCTGCGCCGTCAGGATGTCATCACCGCGGATGATGTAGTGAAAGCAGTAGGACTTCCTTGCTTCGTGAAGCCTACCTGCGGAGGCTCCAGCTGCGCCACCACCAAGGTGAAGGCTCCCGAGGAGTTGCTCCCCGCCGTAGAGGCCGCCTTCGGTGAGGCTGACGAGGTGATGATAGAGGCCTTCATGCAAGGCACCGAGATTACCTGCGGATGCTACAAGACACGTGCGAAGAGCGTCGTGTTTCCCATCACCGAGGTGGTGGCGAAGAACGAGTTCTTTGACTACGACGCCAAGTACAACGGCCAGGTGGAGGAAATTACCCCTGCCCGCATCGATGAGAGCATTGCCGAGCGTGTGCGTACGCTCACTTCGCTGCTCTACGACATCCTGCGCTGCCACGGTATCATCCGCATCGACTACATCATCACCGAGGGCAACAAGCTCAACCTTTTGGAGATAAACACTACTCCCGGTATGACCGCCACCAGCTTCATCCCTCAGCAAGTGCGTGCCGCAGGACTCGACATCAAGGAGGTGCTCACCGAGATAATCGAAGAGAGCTTCACCTAAGCCAAAGAGAACTCCTACCGGCGAAATCACTTCGGCGGCAGGAGACAAGAAATGGCATTTATCAGAAAAACAGAACAAGAAAAACATTAGAAGCTAAACTGTGTCATCAAACTGACGCGCTGTGCCCAGCGATGCTGTCCGCCGACGTTTTGGCGCTTGCCCAGATTATACTCGCCACCCACCTGTATACGAGGCGTGATATTCCAGAAGAGGTTCAACGCACTATACAATCCGTATTTATACTCCGTCGGTGCCTGCTTATAATCAGGCAGGTAGCGCAGCTGCCCGAAGGTGAAGCCAGCAAACAAACTTGGGGTAAAATGATATTGTGCAGCTCCGTACCAGCCAAAGAGCCGTGGCGTGTACATCTCGCCGGGTTTCTCGGGATTGTCCACAAGGTCGTAGTTTCCCATAATAAGATCACCCGTGAGGCTACTGATGCCGCGTCCATAGTTACCCATAAAATAAAGTGTAAGTGGCTTGAGAGGACGCATCACCGAACTGAGTTGCACGCCCCATCCCATCTCATTGCGATTCTCGTCAGCCACAAGGTCGCGATAAGGGAGCGTACGTAATATGCCGGCTAGGCGCACATGCTGGTTGGGGGCCCACTCGTATTGGCTGAAGGCCGCCACATTGGGCATCCAGTCGTCGACACTCTGAGTCGTAGTACCGTTCGCCCCCACGAAAGCCTGAGGCATCTCCATCGAAGCAGCCATAATCCAATCCTTGCGCAAGTTATGCATCCAGCGCACCAGTACGGCCGTTGTGCTCACATAAGCATTCGGGCCCTGTCCGTCAACCAAAAGCGGCTCGGCAAGCGGGTCACTGAAGGTAGAGTGGGCATATCCGATAGTCCAGTCATTGATTGTGGCGTACGCCTTCTTCAGCAAGAATCCACGCTGGTTATACCCGTCAAAGTTGGCCTCAATATAAAGCTGATAATCCCCTACTCGCGCGTTCGTACCCAGCACACGGAAGTATAGTGCCGTACCGGCAGGAGTAGAACCAAGCCACTTGCTGCGTGCGGGATTCTTTGGGATAGCGATGTTATAAGGGATGAATCCATTATTAGGCATACCCCCATCCCAGTCATACCAACCACGCATACGCACCACGCCACCAAGACCCATCACGAAATTGGCATCACGGCTCATGAAGAGGAAGTAGGGCGCACGAGGATCCTGTGCATTGCGAAACTGATCGTAGTAGAAGATGTCCAGCAAGGCGCGTTCATCGCTAGCCGAAGGCTTCTCCCCCTCGCCCAGGTATTCTATACGGTGTGTATTCTTGAGCGAATCTATATACTGCTCCACGCGGTTTTGAGGACGCTCCTGAGCCTCAACTTGCGTAACCATAGCCATCACAAGGATAGCAAAGACTGACATTCGACAATTCATAACTGGCATTATTTTTTTTACATTGTAGAAAACGCACCACCCAGAATATTGTTCACATATGCCCAAAAACTCTACAGAACCAGCCTTCAGAGCATAAAAAAGAAAATTATTTGCAAAAAAACGTACTTTTATTTGGTAGTTACAACAAAACATGCTACCTTTGCACTCGCAAAACGAAAGGTGCCATAGCTCAGTTGGTAGAGCAAAGGACTGAAAATCCTTGTGTCCCCGGTTCGATTCCTGGTGGCACCACGTTAGGAATCTGAGAGTTACAGAATATGTAGCTCTCTTTTTTTATCCAATCGAAGCCAATAAACGCCCTGAAAAGTGCAGTTGTGTCAACCACTGTGTCAACCAAGATGTCAACCGCAAACTAAAATGTGTACAAAAGTTAGCATCGTATGTAATCGACTGTTACTTTGGAAAACGCTGTATTCGTCGGAAAATATTAAAGCAACCATCTATTTCGCTCTAATGTTCGTATTTTTTATGTAATTTTGCAGCTCAAACCAGTCAACCATGCCGACGCTTAGCGAAATAGCTCAACTGTTCCCTATTACCAACCCTACTTGGATATTCCTGGTGGTGCTGGTCATCATATTGTTTGCACCGCTGCTGTTCAATCGTATCAGAGTGCCTCACTTGGTGGGAATGATTTTGGCTGGTGTGCTGGTGGGCGAGCATGGTCTCAATATTCTGGCTCGTGATAGCAGTTTCGAGCTGTTTGGAAAGGTGGGACTCTACTATATCATGTTTCTCGCCAGCTTGGAGATGGACCTTGAGGGACTCAAGAAGAACCGTGTGCGTGGCTTTGTCTTTGGTCTCCTAACCTTTGCCATTCCTTTTGCACTGGGATATGGGGTGGGGCATTGGGTGCTCGGCTTCCGATGGGATGCCTCGCTGCTGCTGTCGTGTATTTTTGCTTCCCATACGCTGGTGACCTATCCCATTGTGGGACGATACGGCCTTAGTCGCCATGATTGTGTAACGATAGCCATTGCCGGTACGATGATTGCCCTGCTGCTGGCGTTGTTTACGTTGGCGGGCATATCTGCAAGTGCTCAGGGTGATGTCAGTGCCCGCTTCTGGATAGGCTTTGTACTGAAGTGTGCGGTGTACTGCTTCTTTATATTCTTCTTCTATCCGCGCTTTACGAGGTTTTTCTTCAAGAAGTATAGCGATAATGTTACCCAGTTTACCTTCGTGCTGGTGCTGCTCATCTTGAGTGCGGCCTTGTCGGAGTTGGCTGGCCTGGAGGGACTCTTCGGTGCCTTCCTCGCGGGCTTGGTGCTTAATAGGTATATCCCTCGTGTGTCGCCTCTGATGAACCGTATCGAGTTTGTGGGCAATGCGCTCTTCATACCCTATTTCTTGATCAGTGTGGGCATGCTCATCAATGTGAAGAGTCTGTTTGACCATAAGGAGGCCATCTTCGTGGTATTGGTGATGGTGGTGACAGCTACGGTGACCAAGTGGTTGGGTGCGTGGGCTACACAATTGGTGCTGCGCATGAAGCGGGCAGAGCGTGATATGCTGTTCGGCCTGAGTAATGCCCATGCTGCCGGTGCACTGGCCATGATTATGGTGGGTACGCAGCTGGAAATAGCTCCGGGACAATACCTCATCAACGACGATGTGCTCAATGGTGTGGTGTTGATGATTCTGGTAAGCTGCATTATCAGTTCGCTCGTGACAGATCGTGCTTCCCGTGCAATAGCGCTGTCTGATGCCACCGCACCTGCCGACGAGAATGGGGCAAACGAGAAGATTATGGTGGCGCTCAATAATCCTGATAGCGTGGAGGCGCTTATCGACACGGCTGTCATGATGCGCGATGCCAAGTCGCAGAAGGAGATAATAGCCTTGCAGGTATGCATCGACAATCAGTATGCCGAGCAGCAGAAGAAGCAGGGAAGACTGAATCTGGAACGGGCTGCCAAGGCTGCTGCGGCAGTCGATGTACAGCTGTCGACCTATAATCGTGTGGGAGTGAATGTGGTGGGTAGCATCATGCACTCGATGAAGGAGTTTGAGGCGTCGGAGATTATCCTTGGCCTGCATCATAAACGTAAGATGACCGATTCGTACCTCGGCACCGTAGTAACGGAACTGCTTGACCGTACAAATCGACAAGTCATCATCGTTAACTATCTGATGCCTGTCAATGTAGTTCACCGTATCATCGTGGCAGTGCCCGAACGGGCTGAGCTGGAGGCTGGCTTCTACCAATGGGTAGAGCGTCTGGCACGTATGGGCGGTCAATTGGGATGCCGCATCGATTTTCATGCACACCCCGAGACGATAAAGCTGATACGCCCTTATATACAGGATAAGCATCCTAGTGTGCGTACCGCCTACTTTGAGTTGGACGACTGGAACGATCTTCTTATCGTGACGCAGCACTTGAGCTACGACCATCTCTTTGTGCTTGTCAGTGCCCGCCGTGGAGGTATCTCGTGGCAACCAGCCTTTGACAATCTGCCAACACAGCTCATGCGCCACTTTTCGAACAATAGCCTGATGATTATCTATCCCGAGCAGTTCGGACAGGCTCACGAGCTATCCTACGTGCAGCCTTTGCCTGCCTATAATCAGATGTTCGAGAATCCTTTCCATCTGAAGAACAAACCCGTCAAGGAACAAGCCGATGGAGAGCCGATGGACTGACCGTACCGCACTGCTGCTTGGCGAGGACAAGATGCGTCACTTGCAGGAAGCCCACGTGCTTATAGTGGGCGTCGGTGGTGTGGGTGCCTATGCTGCCGAGATGCTATGCCGTGCAGGGGTGGGGGAGATGACCATCGTGGATGCCGATACCGTGCAGCCTACGAACATCAATCGACAGCTCCCTGCTACACACAGCACTATCGGCCGCCCCAAAGTGGAGGTGCTGGCCGAGCGCTTCCGCGACATCAATCCTGATATACGTCTGCATGCGTTGCCGATGTATCTAAAGGAAGAGGAAGTTGCCTCTCTTCTTGACGGAACGCTTAATTGTCAATTGTCAATTGTCAATTGTCAATTTAATATTATTGTTGATGCCATCGACACCATCGCTCCCAAGTGTGCCTTGATAGTCGAGGCCATGCATCGCGGTATTCCTATCGTGAGCAGCATGGGTGCCGGTGCCAAGAGCGACATCACCCAGATACGCTTTGCCGACCTGTGGGACACCTACCATTGTGGCTTGGCAAAAGCCGTCCGCACGCGACTCAAGAAAGCCGGCATGCGCAGGTCGCTTCCCGTAGTGTTCTCCACCGAGCAGGCCGACCGCCGTGCCGTCATCACCGTCGACGATGAGCGTAACAAGAAATCCACAGCAGGCACCATCAGCTATATGCCTGCCGTGTTCGGATGCTACCTCGCCGAATATGTCATCCGCCATTTATAAATTGAAAATTAAAAATTGAAAGTTAGCCATCCGGCAGGCAACTCATAACTCATAACTCACAACTCCAATGATTCAGCTTCACGATATACGCAAGAGTTTCGGCTCGTTACAAGTGCTTAAAGGTATTGATCTCACCATCAACCAAGGCGAGATAGTCAGCATCGTAGGTCCCAGTGGGGCTGGCAAGACCACTCTGCTGCAAATCATCGGTACGCTCGACCGTGCTGATAGCGGACGCGTATTGTTCGACGGCGTTGACGTGTCGCTATATAGTGAGAAACAGCTCTCGGCTTTCCGCAATGAACATATTGGATTCGTCTTTCAGTTCCATCAGCTCCTGCCCGAGTTCTCTGCTGTGGAGAATGTGATGATGCCTGCCCTCATTAAGGGCGACTCTATGGCCGATGCCCGACGTCGTGCAATGGAGATGCTCGATTTCTTGGGGCTCACCGACCGTGCTACCCATAAGCCAGCCGAGCTTTCTGGTGGTGAGAAGCAGCGCGTAGCTGTAGCTCGCGCCCTCGTGAATCGTCCACAAGTCATCCTTGCCGACGAACCCTCAGGTAGCCTCGACACACAAAACAGGGAAGAGCTGCATCGCCTCTTCTTCGACCTCCGTCGCGATTTAGGCCAGACCTTCATCATCGTCACCCACGACGAATCGCTTGCAGCCACTACTGACCGTACTATACATCTGCGCGATGGTATGGTCTGCAAATAGTTTTTGCGAAAGGAAAATCTTATTCTGAGCCGTAGCTTTTTTGATAGGTCGGGCGTTTACAATACAAAAATCGCCCAGTCACTCCGTTTTAATATAACGTATGCGCATGAGACAGCCATGCAATACTATCGCAAATAGCAATCCCTGTGAGTTCATTTGCTACCAATAATTGGTATAGTACAAATGTCCCCACCAATAAATCTATGGGATGTACTCTAATTTCTCGCATAATTAAAAGGAGGGGATTGTACAATGGTACATACCCCCCTCTTTCGTTATCAATTCTATTCTACTTTTGTAAACTTCATCGTACCTTCAGATGTAGTATACAGTTTATATATATTTTGTGGCGCTTCGAAATCATCAATC
>CANBEE010000048.1 GCA_947367415.1 uncultured Bacteroidales bacterium | reverse complement strand
CTTCTACTTGTTCCGCACAAGTTAAAAATTTTGTAGCATAATGTATGGTAATGAGCAATTCATTATCTACTCCGTACCTCCATTGATGATAGGATAACCCCGACGACCGTGTATCAAACATTCAATTGCAACATTGACATAGCAAATGACGTCTGTTTTTTGTCTTTGTCAGTTTATTTTACGGTCTTATACCTATTATTTGACATACATCAAATAAAAGACATAAATCGGGAGTTTTTGCTTTCATTATGATAGCTAGTTCAAGAAATGGCTATACCTTTGCAGCGAAAACAAGGACAGAAAGAGACAAAAGACAGTATTAGTAAGAACTTGACAAATGCCAATGTACAGCACAGCACTGACTGCTGCGAAGTATAGAAGCTAAGTGTAAAACCCGCTCTCTGAATGGCAGGGAGCACAAATTTGAAAAGGTATGAAAAAGATTGTTAGTTTTATCAACTGGGCCTTAAATTGTTATCCTGTAAACGAGGAGATGTATGATTTCGATAAGATTGATTATATGTGCCCGTCGGGAATGATTCCTTTCAAGATGAAAGAGAATGCGTGAATTGTCAACCGAGTTTATAATAATAAAAGGATACTAAAGAAAAGAAGAATCTAAGTGCTTGTGGGCATCAGATAAATTCAATAGGTATTGGTGCCATAGCAGACAGGACGTGCTGAGATAGTACATAGCATTTGCAGTTCTTATTAATTAATTTATGTATGACAAGAGGCTTCCCCGAAAGGAAGCCTCTTGTGTGTCGTTGGGACTTGGTGCAAAATGCTCGCCTTATGCCTGTTGTGGCCCTACAGCTCTGACGCTACGATGGATGCCCGTGCACGGCTCAGTGTCTCCAAGCTCATCTGCAGGTAGGAGGCGATGTAGGTGAGCGGTGCGCGGCGCACAATCTCCGGCGAGTGCTGCATCAGTTTGGTGTAGCGGTCCTTGGCCGACTCGAAGCGCAACATATCGGCCTTCACCTGAGAGAGGATGAGCGAGTTCTGCAAGAAATGGCGGTAGAGGTAGGATATATCGTGTACCTCGCTGGCCAGTTTTTCCATTGCTACGTATGGGATTTCCCAGATGACGGTATCTTCCAGCGCTTCGACGATGAGTTGCGAGGGGCGTTGGTTGAAGTAACTGTCGATGCATATCACCACGCCCTGCTCGCAGGAGATGTGTTCGGTCATCTCCTTGCCGTGCTTGAAATAGTATTGTCTCACCAGTCCTTTCTCGACATACATCATTGCGTGGCATACGTTGCCCTCGGGGAGTATGATGTCTCCCTTGCTGTATGCCTTGCGTTCGATGATACCGGCAAACAGGCGGATGCTGTCCACCTGAAGCCTTCGTCTGGGGCAGGTCTCAGTGATAATCTTCTGGGCTGTCTCAAAGTTCTTTGTCGGCATATCCTTTGTTCTGTTTCAGGTTGGGGTTAAGTTCGATACTCTTTTGCGGAATGGGGAATACGGTGGTGTATCCGTTGCCCTCATTGGTCAACGCCATACGCTGGTCGTAGGCCTTATGGTAGCGTCCGAAGCGGATGAGGTCCTGACGACGGTGTCCCTCCCATACGAGTTCCAGCAGGCGCTCTTCCAAGATGTTGTCCAGCGTGGCCTCTCGATGGGGCATACCCACTCGGTCACATCTGCCACCTCCTTGGTATATTGCACCTGAGCAGCAAGCGGAAGATGGCTGCAACAGAGCAGCGCCATACAGAATCTTAGTGTCAATCTCGTCATAGCGATAGCAATTTTAGATAAAACACTCTATTTTTTGTTACAAAAATATATTTTTTCTCCGAGACACAAGAGATTTTGCCGCCGAATTTACCTCCTCACCCCTACATTTTTTTGATTTATGTCAAATTATTGCTCCTTTTTGTGCTAAATATGGGTGAGGAAATTGCGATGTGGCGGATAAGGGGTACCTTTGCCGTATGGAAAAGCAAAACACCTATTCAGTACGCGAGGAGATTGTCAATACGGCTACGCACGGTGTGGGGCTTTTGATGGGTCTTGCCGTGTGCACCGTCTTCTTGGTGGAGAGCACCGCTCTCCACACTTGGATGGCTCCGTTGAGTCTCGCCTTGTACCTGTTCGGCGTGTGCAGTTCATACCTTGCTTCGGTAGTATACCACGCCATCCCTTCTGTGCATGAGCACGCCAAGGCGCAGGCACGTAAGTTTGACCACGCCGCCATCTACTGGCACATCGCCGGCAGTTACACACCGCTTACCCTTATCGGCATACGTCTGGGAGGCGAGCCCGTGTGGGGCATCTTCATCTTTGTCTTCGTGTGGCTCTGTGCCATCGTGGGCACTGCGATGAGTTTCCGCAAGATGAAGGCACAGAGTTACCTTGAGACCATCTGCTATGTGCTTATGGGACTCACCATCCTCATAGCCTTCAAGCCCTTCTACGACACCTGCGGACTCCCCATCGTGCTGTGGGTAGTGGGCGAAGGCGTAGCCTACATCACTGGTGCCGTACTGTATAGTTTCAAGCGTGTGCCCTATATCCACTCCGTCTTTCATCTCTTTGTGATATTGGGCGACATCTGCCATATGACTGCCACTTGGCTGATGCTGCAACTGTTCATAGCCTAACCCATCACCACATCCGCCAGGTCCCATCCCTCGCGGCGTGCTTCGTCGTGATCCATCAGGACGTAGTACCAGGTGGGATATATAGGCTGTAGTTCTGGCCTATTCCAATAACGTATCGATGCGTTGGTGGAGGTGATTAAGACAATAGAGTAATAATATATGCAATATGGAACAACTGACTAAATAACTACTCCAGTAGCGCTTCGAGATAGCGCTGCTCAAAGATGACAGACTCCCCCGCTGTATGATACTCCCTCATGCAGCGTAGGAGCCTGATGTGTACACTGGTCATAAGGTCTTTCCGAAAAGGAGCTTGTAGTAGGTTGTCTTCGCCGATGGCAATCTGCTTGAAGTGCGCATTCTTGGCCGTAGCCGAGAGGGTAAACTCACGTGTGGTGTTCTGGTATCCGATATACGACACCGTGAGCACGTAGCTGCCATAGGCCAGCTCATCGATGCGGAAGGCTCCCGCCTCATCCGAGATGGTACCTCCAGCAAAGCTGGTGCTTCCCTTTGGGGTGACTACGACGTTGACAAACTCCACAGGCTCCCCTGTTGCTTTATCCACGATTTTACCTCTCACGGTTCCCTCGCCATCGCAGCCAGCGGAGCCAACACTCCCATCACGAGGAGCCATAAAATTTTCTTCATTGAATCGGTTTATGTTTGTGTATATCTATATGAAGACTACGAGCTGCGGGAAAGATTTAATCGCATGCACTAAAATAACATTACTATGCATATCCTCCCGCCCGAGTAATCGAACGGGAGGATGTTTGTTTTGTGGCGGGTGGGATTTCTTATTTGTCTGTTTCATCGGCAATATTTCCTTGGTTGCTATAGTTTGTAACTGGTTGAAGTATCACCAATAATAATCTTAAGGCAAAATGAAAAAAATAGATTTTATTTGTCGCAATAGAATAATAGTTGTTCCTTTGCAAATTATTTATCAGTAATTAACCCATACATGTCCACCGACAAAAACAAAATAACAGCTTTTGAACACGTGTATAAATCGTGCTATACATGGCTCTTCTATCAAGTATTAGATTATACTTTGGATGAGGAGGTGGCTAGGGATATGGTTGAGGAGGTGTTCGTGGATTTGTGGAACAAGTTCGATAATATCCGTCAAGAAGAAGCGGTGGGACTGTTGCGAAGACTGATGCGCAATCAGCTAGTAAACTATTCCAAACATCAACAGGTAGTAAAAAAATACGAAGACGAGGTACGTCTTACCAGCAATGAGATACAGGAGGAATACGAAGACGAATTATATGAGGAGAGGCTGCGACAGGTCTACGCAGTTATGGATCGTCAACCTCCGCAGCGGCGGTTTATCTTTGAACAGTGCTGTCTGAAGGATAAGAGTTACAAAGAAGTGGCCGAGTTGATAGGTGTGGAGGTAAGTACCATCCATAAACATATCAGCAGGGTTTATGCTGAACTGAGAGCTATGGTTAAAAAAATAGAAAGTAGAAATGGCTGATACTGAAAAACATAACAACGAGCAAGAGTTGCAGCGGTGGGCACGCATTGCTGATTGTCGCCGCCATACAACAATCCCCGACGTGGATGCCGAGTGGGAACGCTTTAGGGACAAGCACATTGATACGGATAAAGGTCAAAGGGTGCGAATCATGCATTTATGGCTATCGGCACTCGCTGGTGCTGCTGCCATGCTTGTAGGCGTCATCTTGACAACCTTCATTCACAAAATGCCTGCAGATGGTGACGATATAGCCAGTGACCTCTTTGTAATGCATCATAGCGAAGGCCCCCAGTTGGTGACGCTTTCAACGGGTACACAAATAGTCGACGTGAGTAGCAGAGACTCGTTAGACTATCAAAGAAAGAGCTCTGGCGCCAAAGACATAAGCCATAAGACCTACGAGACTCAGAGTCTGACGACACCGCGAGGCATGGACTTCAAACTGACACTTCAGGACGGCACTGAGGTGTGGCTTAATGCTGAGAGTACCATTGATTTTCCTGCCTCGTTTGTTAGCAGCAATGTGCGCCAAGTTTCTCTAAGGGGTGAGGCTTACTTTAAGGTAGCCCACAACGAATCGAAGCCCTTCATCGTACATATAGGTGATAAAGAGGTGAAGGTGTTGGGTACGGCATTCAACGTGCGCTACTACAGTTCCGTTCCCTCTTTGGTGGCTTTGGTGGAGGGAAGCATTGAACTAAGTGGACAGGGAGAAAGCCAGATGCTAAAGCCCGGACAAGGCGCCATATGGAATGAGGATGGGCAACTGGATGTAAAAGATATCGATATATATGCGGTGACACAATGGGTGGACGGATTGTTCTACTTTGATGAACAGCCACTTAGTGATGTCCTGATTGAGGTTGCTCGCTGGTATAACGTTGGCATACGTTTTGCCAACCGTCAGCATGCGAAGTGCAAGGTGCATTTCAGTGCGTCAAGGACTGACAGTTTGCAGCAACTTCTAACAGATCTGCAGATGGTCTGTGGCTTCAAAATCAGCCTTGAAGACAATAATATTGTAGTTTATTAAACATTTTTAAAAAAAACGGTAACCGAAACGACATTTTGCTTGTATATATAGAATAACAGCAAGCAAAATGAAACGCTTTTTTTATACATTGATGATTCTGCTGCTTGTGCCGTGCGTTACCGCAACGGCACAGAACCAGTCAGCAGGTAAGAACATTACCTACCAGTGCAAGGATGAGAATTTGGCAGATGCTCTGCGAAAGGTTGAGCGATTGTCTGGTTATTACAAAATGCAGTTCTCCCTTGACGAAGTAGCCCCCTACAGGGTGACAGTCAACCTCGTTGAGGCAACGATGGATGAAACTATCAAAGAGTTGATCCACGATACAAAGCTCCACTACAACATCAAGAATCGCTTCGTACAGATATTTCGCGATGTCCCCGCTCAGGGTGGCAACATTGCTATGGGTAGAATCTCTGATGCCTCTGGTGAACCATTGCCAGGTGCAGTAGTCAGAGTAAAAGAGACAGGTAAGGGCGCCGTAACTGACATCATCGGAAACTACACAATCGAAGTGGAACAAGGACAAACCCTTCTTTTTGGCTTCGTTGGCATGGAGACACAAGAAGTGGTCTTTAGTGGTTTCTCCCCTTTGGATATCACGCTTGTCGACAGTAAGAATAATACGTTGGAGAATGTCGTTGTGACGGGTATCTTCACCAAACCACGCGAAAGTTATACAGGCGCTGTTAGTACAATTAATTCAGAACAGATACAATTATACAAAGGACAGAATCTGCTACAGACGCTGAAGAATATTGATGCTAGCCTGAACTTCCAGATTGATAACATCAATGGGTCAAACCCTAACAACTTACCCGAAATCAACATTCGCGGTAATGCCTCGTTGCCAACTAACGTAGCCGAATTCAACGAGGGGTTGCAAAACTCGACCAACACACCTCTCATCATCATGGACGGTTTTGAGATTTCACTAACCAAACTGATGGACTACAACGATGACGAGATAGAAAGCATAAACATCTTGAAAGATGCTGCTGCGACTGCCATTTACGGTAGTCGCGGTGCCAATGGTGTTATCGTTGTCGTGACAAAGCGTCCAGAGGTTGGTAAACTGAAAATCAACCTCGAGGCGGGTACCACTATCGAAATGCCTGACTTAACAAGTTATGATCTACTTAATGCACGTCAGAAACTACAGTTGGAGTATGATGCAGGGCTCTACGATGTGCCTGGTGTGCCTTCGCGAGATATCGAAAAGAAGCAACTCTATTATAATCGACTGCGTCAAGTGCTCTCAGGCACAGATACCGATTGGCTCTCGAAGCCTGTTCGAACTGGTGTAGGACAATTCTATAAGGCACGCTTTGGAGGAGGTAGTGATGAGTTTCGATGGGGTGCTTCGTTGGGATATCAGGACACAGAGGGAGCTATGAAGGGTAGTAAACGCGAAACCTTCAATGGTAGTATTACCCTTATGTATAATATGAAGAATCTCGTCTTTCGCAACTATACCAGCATCAGCGAAAACAATAGCCAAGAGAGCAAGTACGGCAATTATTCCACCTATGCCAAACAACAGCCCTACAATTCGCCCTACGATGCTGATGGCAACCTAATTCACTATTTCCATTCTTTCAGCGGCAATAGTAAAGTGCTTAATCCTCTTTACGATGCCAGTCTAAACACCTTCAACAAAAGCGGCTACACAAGTCTGACCAACCAGTTCTCTATTGACTGGAATATCATACAGAGTCTGAAACTGCGCGGTTCGTTTGGTATAGGCAATACAAACAATACGAAGGACCATTTCCTGCCAGCCGAGCATTCCACCTTCACTACCGATACACAATATGAGAGCGATGAGGGATTCTTGCGTCGTGGTCGATACACTTATGGAACTGGCAGCAATATGAACTATGAGATCGACATAACATTAGCCTACAACGAAACATTTAAGGAAAAAAGCCAACTCTACGCAGGTCTTGACTATTCAATCCGTGAGGCCAGAGGTGAGACTTATAATTTTGTGGCTGAAGGTTTCTCCAGTGACAATATCACAAGCATCATCAATGCTCGACAGTATGCCACCAACAGCAAGCCGTCGGGAAGCAAGTCGTTGAGCCGTCAGGTTGGACTTACGGCCAATGCTAACTACACTTTTGACAACCGTTACTATGCTGACCTCAGTTATCGCATCGACGGCAGTTCGGAGTATGGAAGCAATAAGAAGTTTGCCCCATTTTGGAGTATGGGTGTAGGATGGAACATACACCGTGAGCATTTCATGAGTGGTGTCAAATGGCTGAATAACCTGAAACTCCGTGCTTCCTATGGAGAGACAGGTTCCCAATTAAGCAGTAATGCCGGTGCATTTACATCCTATGAGTATATCACCGATAACAAATATATGAACTGGACAGGCGCCTATTTGACAGGGCTTGGCAACTACGATTTGACGTGGCAGATGACTCGCGAAAGTGACATTGGTATAGAGTTCGGTTTTTGGAATGATCGAGTACGTGGAACCTTCGACTATTACAATAAGACGACAGATAACCTGCTGTCATATATGGATATGCCACTGAGCACAGGTTTCGCTAGTTATATGGCAAACATCGGTGAAATCAAGAATCAAGGATTCGAATTGTCTACAAGTGCCTATGTTATACGCAATCGTGAGCAACACCTCAATTGGATTGTGTCAGGACAGTTGGTATACAATAAGAATTGGATCAGTAAGCTCTCCGATGCCGTGAAGCGGCAGAACGAGCAGTATATGCTCCAAGGCTCCGATGTTGGTACTCTCTTTTTCGAGGGCAATCCCCAGTCGGGTATCTACGCCGTACAGTCTTTGGGTATTGACCCAAGTACTGGTGAGGAACTGTTCATCGACAAAGGCGGGAATCTGACCAAAACCTGGAATGCCTCCGACAAAGTATTCCTCGGTAGCAGTGATCCTCTTTATCGAGGTAATATCGGAACAACCCTGGTATGGCGAAACCTCACCGTAAATAGTTCTTTTGGCTATCATTGGGGCGGCTATGTCTACAACCAGACCCTACTTGATAAGGTGGAGGTTACACTGAACACTATCCAAGACCAAAATGTAGACAGCCGCGTGCTGAGCAGCCGCTGGTTCAAACCTGGTGATGTCACCTTCTTCAAACGCCTGAGCAATGAAGAAACTCACGCCACATCGCGATATGTTATGAAGGATCAAGTGTTGCGATTACAGTCTGTAGGCCTGCAATACCGATTTGATGGCGAACGCTTAAGCAACCTATTACGATGCAATGCCCTAATATTGGCACTAAATATGAACGACTTGCTCTACTTCTCGTCAATCAAACGCGAACGAGGAACCAGTTATCCCTATTCACGAAACATACAAGCATCACTTAAACTCAGTTTCTAAGTCATGAAGAGAATATATATTATATACATTATTACTGCTGCAATGTTGCTCACAGCGTGCAGTGACTGGCTTGACGTTAAGAGCGAGACGGAATACAAGGAAGAGGAACTCTTTTCGCGCGAGAATGGTTTCAAGAGTGCCCTGACGGGTATCTATATGTCGCTGGCCGACCGTAGTATCTATGGTGAGAATCTCACAATGTCGGCCATCGAGGAACTGGGGTGCGTGTGGTACTGCGACGACTTCGACCAGAATCCTGGTTTCTACTACCTTCACAAGCACGACTATACCAACGACTACGCTAAGAGTATAATCAAGGATATATACCACCAATTGTTCTTCACTATCACACAGACTAACGTACTGCTTAAAAACCTTGACGAACACGGCGATGCAATTAGTAGCAATCGACGTTTGAAGATGCTCATTGAGGGTGAGGCATACGCAGTGAGGGCACTGTGTCAGTTTGACGTTCTCAGACTGTTTGGACAGATTCCTGGTAACAAAGGAACTGCTAACGTAAAATTGCCCTACTCGTTTACAACGTCCATCAATGACTTGCCCGCATACTATGACTATGACAACTATGTAAGGCTGCTGAACGAAGACATCACAAAGTCGCTGGAACTTCTGAAAAACAGTGATCCCGCTATGGACTACCCACTCAGCGAACTGAACTCCGCATACTCCAATCTCTTTGAGGATGACTATTTCTACTTCCGCCGTACACGTCTGAACTACTGGGCCGTAAAAGCGTTACAGGCTCGAGTAGATCTCTACTTAGGTAATACTAACAAGGCTCATTCTGAGGCGCTGGAGGTAATACTGGCTATCACGACAGACGGCAGTAGAGTAGCGTCGCTGAATGGAGACAACGATCTTGACAACTCAGCAATGACTCTACCCAGCGAACACCTTTTTGCCCTAAGCAAGTACAACGTTTTCGACTACACAAATTCACTCTTCGTAGGTAACAGCATGGCTCAGGTAACACCTAATAAACACCTTGTGCTGAGTCAGGAGATGCTCAACGATATGTTCACAGGCACCGACATCTCTGCCAACAACCGCTACCTGAAACTTTGGAATAAAACTGCATCGACCAATCAAGGTGTCATCTACCCCTGTTTGTGCAAATACTATTTCAACACATCAGACAAAGCACCGTCTGCCACTACGCAAGCTCTGATTCCCGTCATCAGATTGTCGGAGATGTATCTTATAGCGATGGAAACGGCTCCTGACGTGGCAACGGCCAATACGTTATATTACGACTACATGCGCGACCATAAGATAACGCCTGAGGCCGACCATTTCAAAGGGATGGAAGAAGTTCAGGAAGAGGTGATGAAGGAATATCGTCGTGAGCTGATAGCCGAGGGGCATGTCTTCTACACTTACAAGCGTAAGTTTGCCAATGACATGAAGTGGAGAGACAACGATGACCAGATAACAGAGAGCGACTACATCATACCATTGCCAGACACAGAGTATATAACAGAAGGAAATTAGTTAAGAAAATGAAAAATAGAAAAGCAATCTGTGTGCTGCTTGCCAGTATAGTGTTCGTAGGCTGCGAGAAGAGCCTGCCCGTCTACGACTACCCCCATAATTCGCTGAACTTCGTCGTGACACTTGATGAAGAGACCAACGAGGTGGTGGAGAAGAACTACTCGTTTGTTTATGCCGGCGACGCAGTGGAGACAGATACAATATGGGTGACAGTAACTACGCAGGGATTCCTATCCGACAAAAATCGTCCATTCCTGTTACAGCAGATTACAGCTGGTGAGGGGAAGAGGGATGCACTGGCCGACATTCATTATGAGAGTTTTGACAGTGAACAGATGCTTGTGCACCACCTTGTCATACCAGCGGGCGCCTCAAAGCATAAGTTCCCCATCGTGGTCTATCGCGACGCATCACTATCCGAAGGTGATGTGTGCCTATACTTCCAAATCAAGCCCAATGAACACTTTGAGCAGGGTCTTACAAACTACCGGACGGTGAAACTCGTCATCTCCAACACTCTGAAACGCCCCGAAGGATGGGAAGAGTACTATTTCGGCACCTATGGCCCCGTGAAGCATAAGTTTATGATTGATGAGACAGGACTGCGCTGGGATGACGAGTTCTGTACCAGCCTTTCCGACTTTGGCTACATACAGTACCTGACCATGATGCTTCACCAGCGTCTACAGGTAGTTAATGCCGAGCGCAAGAAGCAGGGACTCGACATCCTGAAAGAGGAGGACGGAAGAACAGTGAAGTTTGATTTCGGTGCATCGTTTTGATAATTAGAGAAAGAACAAAAAAGATAACAGACCTTTATGATTAGAAAGAAATGCAATATTCTGCTGTTCACTATCCTGATGCTGTCATCATGTTATTCCGATGACAGTACGATAGCTACGGAACTGATACCTGACATTGCCATTAGCGGACTGTCTGAAGAGGGTTATTCCATCATTTCCTATGCCGATAACTATCTCGACATTACAGCAGACGTGAACACCAATTATCCCGAGAGTGAATTGAGTTATCGTTGGTACCTCATCGACAAGATGGCAGAATACGCGGTCGGAGATGAGGAGCATCCCTACCAGTGGGAAGCCATTGGTGAGGGTAGGACATTACACTACAATGTCAGATTGGCTCCTGGCGAATACGAGGTCGTGGTGGAGGTGAAGGCTGCTAACGACTATACTGTGTACCGAAAAGCAAAACTCAATGTCACAACACCCTTCAGCGAGGGGTTTTATATCCTGAAGGAAACTGCCGGAGGCAATACAGAGCTTGACCTCTGCAACCCTGCCACCGGACTGCATATGGAGGACTGCCTGACTGCGGTGCACGGCCAGCCATTGGCAGGTATCCCGGAAGCACTGTCGACGACCATTTCCCAAGGCTATATCGATGATGTCACCAATACCATGGCTTCCTCGAATATCGTAACCGTAACGACAAAAGATCGCGAGATTTGCGTCATGCGCACCTCCGACCTTAAGGTAATAATGAACAACGACAATATCCTCTTCACCAAGTTTGAGGACGACGAAATACCCTATTCCATCGTACAATGCATGTGGTGCAATATTCTCATTACCAACAAAGGTGTGCGTAGCCAATACCAATCGTCCCTTGACAAGGGAGAGAGCGGACGCTTCGGCATCACCAATGGTATACATACAGGCCGCCAAGTGGCGTATGAAAGGAACTCGTCGTGCATCTTCCTATGGGATCCTGACACAAAGAACGTAGTGTGCTGCGACTATAATGGTACGGCGCGCCACGGTTCAAAAGAAGAGAACAACCTCAGCACAATGAGTTCATACGATTGTTTGCAGATAGGCCATTGCAATGCCAATGGGAATGTGGTCTATGTATTGCAACAGCAGAGGACAGGTATGGTCTGGGTCATGACCATTACCGCCAATTTCAGTTCCGGTTGGCAGATGCAGCAACTGAAGCCCATCAAGGCCTATGCCCCTCACGTGAGCCAATCACCAGTATTCTCAGTATGTGCTGCAGAAGCCACATTGCTGTACGGAATTGACGACAATAAACTATGGGGCTACGACTTCGTGAATAACGTGGAGAAGGAGTTGAAGCCAGAAGGAATGGCAGAGGACGAGACGATAACCTACGTCAGTGACCAATATGTGGGCGGCAACAGCACTAACAACTACCTCATAATAGGTACGGAGAAGGAGGGGCACTACACCTTGCGTTTCTATAAGAACTTTGGTGGACAGCCCGACGGAAAACCTGTGTTCAGTATGACGGGGATCGGCCACGTAAGAGGTGTACGCTACACGACTAATGACTCGTTCCAGTCCGTCGAACAGGGAGCACTCATGGACTAATCAAAAAGTTAAACTCTAAAGATAGAAAACAAAATGAAAAAGTTAGTAACCTGCATCCTGATAGCTATAACTGCATTAGGAGCAACAGCCCAGACAAACTTCCGGGACCTCACCTTTCAAGAGGCTCTTTCAACAGCAGAGGCAGAGGGTAAACTCGTCTTCGTCGATTTTTACACGACTTGGTGTGGTCCTTGCAAGGCTATGGCCCGTAATATTTTCCCTCAGAAGAAAGTAGGCGACTATATGAACGAGGCTTTCGTATGTATTAAACTCGATGCAGAGAAGGATGGGAAACCGTATGCCGATCAGTACAAGGTGGAAGCCTACCCCACAATGATTGTCATGGATGCAAAAGGTGAAGAGATCTACCGCAAGGTAGGCGGCACCACCGATGGTGAAGAGTTCGTAGCCGAACTGAAAGTAGGCAGTAATCCTACGTTGACACCGGAAAGAATGCGCAAACGCTATAATGATGGTGACCGTAGTGCAGAATTGGTTAACGCATTGGCCAACACACTTTATCGTCAGGCTATGGAGACTCGACGCATCGATAAGAGTCTGCAGGATGAAGCCCGAAAGATGGTGGAGGACTATTTCAACGCACTTAGTGATGAGCAACGAAAGCAGGACGAAAATTTCTTCGTCTATTCATATAACTTTATGGATAATCCCAATCAGCCACAGGCGCAATACCTCTTCAACAACTATAATCAGTTCCCTGCAGAAATGACGGATAAAGTGATAGATACGACTGAAAAACTGTTGCGCTATCGCATGGGCACACTGTTGCAGGGAGATGTCACCTACACGCAAGCGGATGTTGAAGTCATTGCTGAGGCCATACGTAAAACGTCAATCGGGAAGAAAGATGAATTCGCACCTACCATTGCTGTGCTCACGGCCCAGATTCAGGGCGACAAGGAATACTTTGCTGCCGTTCAGAAGAACTACAACAAGATGAACAGTTCGGACAAGATTACCATTGCTTCAGTAATCGGTGACGTCATCAAGAGTACAGATGCGGTATTCTGTGCAAAAGTAAACAAGTGGTTGCGGTCAAAACTTGTCACCATGGACTATAGTGCCATTTACTACGCTGCAAGGTCGATTAGTTCACTGGAGCGCCGCATCAATCC
>CANBEE010000047.1 GCA_947367415.1 uncultured Bacteroidales bacterium | reverse complement strand
TTAGTCTACTCTGTAGACAGAAGTTAGCGTGCGGCTCGGAAAATTACAAGTAAACTTGTATTTTCGCTCGCCTTGTACTAACTTTGCAGTTGATTTTGTTTGTAAGTTCGAATACTAGGGCCTTTTATTAAAAGATTCAGGAACTTATAAACTCAAAAACTCAGAAAATATATGCAGGACATCAGAAACATTGCCATTATTGCGCACGTAGACCACGGCAAGACGACGTTGGTTGACAAGATGATGCTCGCCGGAAACCTGTTTCGTGAGAACCAGAACGGTGGGGAGTTGGTACTCGACAACAATGACTTGGAGCGTGAGCGAGGAATAACCATCCTCTCCAAGAACGTATCCATCGACTACAAAGGTACCAAGATAAACGTCATCGACACTCCGGGCCACTCGGACTTCGGTGGTGAGGTAGAGCGTGTGCTCAACATGGCCGACGGATGTATCTTGCTCGTTGACGCCTTCGAGGGACCCATGCCGCAGACGCGCTTTGTGTTGCAGAAGGCTTTGCAGATAGGCCTGAAGCCTGTAGTGGTAGTCAACAAGGTGGACAAGCCCAACTGTCGCCCCGAGGAGGTGTATGAGATGGTCTTCGATCTCATGTTTGCCCTTGAGGCCACCGAGGAGCAGCTCGACTTCCCTGTCGTATATGGCTCGGCCAAGAACAACTGGATGGGTGCCGACTGGAAGACTCCGACCGACAATATCAATTACCTGCTCGACGTGATCCTGGAGCATATCCCCGGCCCTGAGCGCCTGGAGGGTACACCTCAGATGCTCATCACCTCGCTCGACTACTCTTCATACACAGGTCGTGTGGCTGTGGGCCGCGTGCACCGTGGTACACTGAAGGAGGGTATGACCATCACACTCGCTCACCGTAATGGCGAGATGGAGAAGGCCAAGATCAAGGAGCTGCACACCTTCGAGGGACTGGGCCGCAAGCGTATCGATGAGGTGAGCTCGGGTGATATATGCGCTATCGTGGGCTTGGACAACTTCGAGATTGGCGACACCGTATGCGATGCCGAGAATCCCGAACCACTGCCTACCATCGCTATCGATGAGCCTACGATGAGTATGCTCTTTGCCATCAACGACTCGCCCTTCTTCGGCAAGGAGGGTAAGTTTGTTACCTCGCGCCATATCCACGACCGCTTGATGAAGGAGCTCGACAAGAACCTGGCTCTGCGTGTGGTGAAGGAGGAGGACAGCGACAAGTGGATTGTCTATGGCCGTGGCGTGCTGCACCTCTCCGTGCTTATCGAGACCATGCGCCGCGAGGGCTACGAGTTGCAGGTGGGCCAGCCGCAAGTAATCTATAAGGAGATTGACGGACAGAAGTGCGAGCCTATCGAGGAACTCACCATCAGTGTGCCCGAGGAGTACTCAAGCAAGATGATTGATATGGTGACCCGCCGCAAGGGTGAGCTCACCTCAATGGAGACACAGGGCGACCGTGTGAACATCGCCTTCAACATCCCCTCACGAGGTATCATCGGTCTGCGTACCAATGTGCTTACCGCCTCGGCCGGCGAGGCCATCATGGCTCACCGCTTCAAGGGCTACGAGCCCTACAAGGGAGATATCGACCGCCGCACCAATGGTTCGATGATTGCCATGGAGTCGGGTACGGCCTTTGCCTATGCCATCGACAAGCTGCAGGACCGTGGCAAGTTCTTCATCTTCCCGCAGGATGAGGTGTATGCCGGACAGGTTGTGGGCGAGCACGTGCATGACAACGATCTTGTCATCAACGTCACCAAGAGCAAGAAGCTCACCAATATGCGTGCCAGTGGCTCTGACGAGAAGGCGCGTATCGTACCGCCCATCATCTTCTCTCTGGAGGAGGCACTCGAGTACATCAAGGAGGATGAGTATGTGGAGGTTACGCCCAAGTCGATGCGTATGCGCAAGATTATCCTTGACGAGCTGGAGCGTAAGCGTGCAAATCGTTCTTAAATTGAAAGTTGAGAATTGATAATTGAAAGTTGGATGAGACGATTGTTCTCTATACTGATAGTTTTGCTTTGCCTTTGTTCGTGCAAGGACAAGGCAAATGTCTTTGTGCTTGAGGGCAATGTGCAAAGGTTGTCGGGAGACACTATTTGGCATGCTGATTCGGTATATATAGATACGCTCTACATCTACGGAGCCGATGCCTTGTATGAGCAAATCGATACGATTATTGCCACAAACGGAGCATTCCATCATACGATGGATGTAGATACTGTGGTGCCTCTGTGGGTGCTATTCCCCAACAATCACCGCGAGATAGTCTTTGCCGACAAGCAACTGACAGTCACCATGCAAGGAGACACTGCGGCAACGGGGCATATACATATCGTCGGAGGTGAGCAGAATGCACTATTGCAGAGTTTCTATCAGTATACCGACAGTGTTGAGGATGTTGAAGAAATAGCGCAAATAGCAGATTCATTCATCCGTGCCAACCCCTATGCAGAGGCCAGCATACATCTGTTGCGGGAATATTTCGTCAATGTGCCCTCACCCAATACGGCAGAAATAAAGGATATCATAGGCTCTATGAGTGGGAACTTGCAGGACAATAATTACATCAGCCAATTGCAACGCTCGCTCAGTGCCCACAAGCCGCTTGTTAAGAACAATGTGGTAACTAACTACAACGTAAAGGATATTGAAGGGAAGAATGTGAACACTGCCGACTACAAGGACACCTATCTGCTCATCACCTTCTGGGCATCATGGGACAAGGAGAGCCGCCAGCGTCAAAGAGAGCTCATCGACATCAAGGAAAAGTACAAGAAGCATAACTTCGATATCCTCAGCGTATCATTAGACACTGACAGCGTGGCTTGGAAGCAGGCTATCGAAGAGGACTCTGTTACATGGCGACAAGCCAATGACCTGAAGGGATGGAACAGCGGCATCGTGCAGCGCATGCAAATCAATCGTTTGCCTACCAACATGTTGCTCAACCCCCAACGTCGCATACAAGCCATCGACCTCTATGGCGAGGCTTTAGACAAAAAAATTGATGAGTTGACAGAGCTAAAGAAGCCTGAAAAGAAATCAAAGAAGACACCCGATAACATCAGGGAACGTAAAAAAGCTAATCATTAGAACTATGCTGGTCAAGGTATTCGGTGCCGCCGTTCAAGGAGTAGATGCGACTATCGTCACTATCGAAGTCAGCACATCGCGAGGAATCAAGTTCTTCCTCGTAGGTTTGCCCGATACTGCCGTCAAGGAAAGCAATGAGCGCATACGTGCAGCGTTGCTCAACACCGGCTACAAGTTCCCACGCAACCAGATAACCATAAATATGGCTCCGGCCGACATACGCAAGGAGGGCTCGGCCTATGATCTTCCCATAGCCATCGGCATATTGGCAGCTGGAGATATTGTCGCTACCGAGAAGCTGCAGCGTTACCTTATCATGGGCGAGCTTGGGCTTGATGGAAATCTCATGCCTATCAAGGGAGCTTTGCCTATTGCCATCAAAGCGCGTGAGTTGGGATACGAAGGATTTATTCTCCCTAACCAAAACGCACGTGAGGCTGCTGTGGTCAATAACCTGAAGGTATATGGCGTCGACAACATCGTACAGGTCGTACGTTTCCTCAATGGTGAGGATACACTGGAACCAACCATTGTCAATACCCGTGAAGAATTCTATGCCCACCAGGATAGCTTCGAGTTTGACTTCTCGGATGTCAAAGGACAGGAGAACGTAAAGCGCGCTTTTGAGGTGGCGGCTGCCGGCTCACATAATATCATCCTTATAGGCCCACCTGGCTCAGGAAAGTCAATGATGGCCAAACGCCTTCCATCGATACTCCCACCTCTGTCGCTATCGGAGAGCCTAGAGACTACCAAGATACATTCTGTAGCCGGTCGACTTGGTAAAGATGCCTCGTTGGTAGCCGTGCGCCCTTTCCGTAGCCCTCATCATACAATCTCGTCCGTGGCATTAGTAGGAGGAGGAAGTAACCCGCAACCAGGCGAGATAAGCCTTGCGCATAATGGGGTGCTCTTCTGTGACGAACTACCCGAGTTCAACAGAAGTGTATTGGAAATGCTTCGCCAACCGCTTGAGGATAGACACATTACGATAGCCCGTGCCAAGTATAGCATCGACTATCCTGCAAACTTCATGATGGTGGCTTCCATGAATCCCTGTCCCTGTGGATATTACAACCATCCGACAAAACCTTGTGTATGTAGTCCAGCGCAAGTACAGAAATACCTGAATAAGATTAGCGGCCCCCTACTCGACCGCATCGACATACAGGTAGAGATAACTCCTGTTCCCTTTGACGAACTAACCAAGAGCACAGCTTCGGAGAGTAGTGCAGCCATCCGCGAGAGAGTAATGCGTGCACGACAGATACAGGAACGACGCTTTGCTAACGAGCCAGGCATACATAGCAATGCACAAATGACACCACGCCAGCTACAGACCTATGCACAACCCGACGAGCGAGGTAAAGCCATGCTACAAGCCGCAATGGAGCAACTTAACCTGTCGGCTCGAGCTTATGACCGAATACTCAAGGTAGCCCGCTCCATCGCCGACCTTGACGGCAGCGAAAAGGTGCAGTCCCTACACATAGCAGAGGCTATCGGTTATCGTAGTCTTGACCGAGAAAACTGGGGAGCCTGATAGTGTCCCCTTGTCCCCTAACCACAGATGCCTATAAATACAAGATTGTATGCCATCAGATAAGCAAAAATGATGTCGTCTTCTTACTTATCTGGAACAATAAAGTTCAGGAACTCAGGCATGAGAGATATCTCCATGGGGCAGTTATACTCCAATGTACGTCCATCAACACAGATGCTCGCACCTTCTGCATCATATATAGTGACACGCTTAGTACGATAGGGCTTCACCTGCTTATGGTTTAGGATACGTCCACGAAGTAGCATCCATAATCCACTTATCATTTGCCTTAATTCAGGACGGTATACAATAGAAACGTCCAGCCAGCCATTATAGGGAACCGCGCTCGGAGTAAGTCCATATCCACGCGAATTACCGACACATACAGTCATCAGGCGCTCATTGACAATCTCATCATTGACCTTAAGATGTATCTTATAGAGCTTACGACGCAAGAAAAGACGGAACAGACTTATAATATAGGTAGGGTTTCGCTTACCCCAGTAGCGCTTACATTCATCTGATATTTCAATAGCCTTGGCACCAAGGCCAATGTTTACGGCCATCAGGAAATAGCGCTTCTGAACGACCTCATTATCCATATATGTGCAATAGCCGATATCAATGCGACGGCGATTGCCCTTTATTAAACAATCTATAGCGCCCTTGTAGTCATCAACATCCAACCCCCAGAAGTCAGCAAAGTCATTTCCGATTCCATTCGCAATAATACCAAAGGATATCTCGCTTAAGTTCTCTACAGAGGAGGTCATAATACCGTTGATAGCATCATTGATGGCCATGTCACCACCAACAACTACAATCGTTTTATAGCCATTCTCCACATACATCCTTGTAAGGCGCTCAACTGCGCCATACTCTTCTGATTGTATGTAGTCATAATGCACCTTCTTCACCTCCAGGTACTGCTTAATCTGATGCCAACGGCGATGCTTTTTCCTTACACCTGCCATAGGCACATATACAATACCCCAACGGCCAGCAACTGATAAATCTACTTTATTGCTCATAGTTACATCTTCATTTTTCTGTCAATAATCGATTGATACAATCTAGTTTGTCTTCCATAGGAAGTGAAGCATCAATCCAGCATATAGGAACACCTCGCCGCTCCATCCCACGAAAATAGGTCATCTGTCTCTTGGCAAACTGATGAATAGCAATCTCCAACTGGCTTACCATATCATCGTAGTTCATTTTGCCAATAACATATAGAGTCAGGTATTTGTACTCCAATCCATAGTATATCAAATCATCCGGAGATACTCCAGAGGCAAGAATTGAGCGGACCTCATCCACCATTCCCTGCTCCAGACGCTCACGTAAACGGCGGCTGATACGTTCACGCCTCACCTCACGAGAGACGTCCAACCCGATAGTTAAGCTATTGATTGCAGGGAATTCACGTATATTCACGTCGTTTGTGCGATAATACTCTTCAATCTCGATGGCACGAATAGCACGCTTGCACGTATCTACGTCTGTCGTATTGTGCAATTGTTTATATCCAGCGAGAATCAAGGTAAGCTCATCAAGTGACTTATCAGCAAGACGCTCGCGGAGTTCCTTATTCTCTGGAACTTCTACTAAGCGATAGCCACGCAGCACAGACTCAAGATACATCCCCGTGCCCCCGCACATTACAGGGAGCTTTCCTGCATTGAGCAAGGTGTTATATACTTCCAGGAAATCGCGCTGAAACTCAAAAACATTATATTTATATCCAGCATCAACGATATCTATCAGATGATAAGGCACCGGGTGGCCATCCACCATATATTCCGCAAGGTCTTTTCCAGTACCCAAATCCATGGAACGATACACTTGCCTACTATCTGCACTGATGATGTCAGTTTGCAGATGATTGGCCAAAGCTACTGCAAGCGAGGTTTTACCGCATGCTGTAGGTCCCAATATCGTGATAAGATTATACGGTCGCATCAAAAATCCTTTGGATATAAAGTACAAAATTACACAAAAGGTTTGGATTGACCACAAGAAATTGTAATTTTGTATGTTATTACTATACACGAACCTTATAGACTATTTATTATGAGAAAGAAAATCGCATTAATGCTCCTGCTGCCAAGCCTTGCAGTAAGCAGTGCATTCAGTATTGAAGGCAATGGAAATCCTGGTTCCCAAGCCTATTCGACCAATCAGAGCGTCACACCATTTAAGCACTTAGAAGTAGCCTTGACCGGTGGTACAACGGGGGTTGGTATTGATTTTGCGACCCCAGTGAACGACTTTCTACAGCTTCGTGGTGGATTCTCCTTTATGCCCAAGTTTACGTTGTCCATGAAATTTGGTGTTGGCATCGAAGAAACCGAACCTAGTGTAGACGAGGAAGGAAATCCTACAGAGAGCAAGTTCGACAAGATGGCAACAATTGTAGAAGGACTAACAGGCACAACAGTACATGACGAAGTAACCATGTTAGCCGAACCTTCCATCTATAACTTCAAATTATTGGTTGACATACATCCTTTCACAAACAAAAGATGGCATTTCACCACAGGTTTCTATATAGGCTCATCCGTAATAGGTTCGGCATATAATTCTCCAGAAGATATGCCTACACTCTATGCTGCAAATATGTTCAATAACATGTATGACAAAGCTCTGATTGACGAACCCGTAATTTCATGGAACGGCATGGATCTCTATGCAGGCGAGGCTTTATTAGAATATGGACGAATGGGATTCGCGGTAGGTAATCGAACAGACGGTTCGGTATACAAGATGGAGCCTAACGAGTACTGTATGGTAGGAGTAGATGCCAAGGTCAACACGTTTAAGCCCTATCTAGGCTTTGGCTATGGCACCTCATCACTTAGCAGCACACGCAAAACAAACATTTCTTTTGACTGCGGAGTACTCTTTTGGGGAGGAGCGCCAGACCTTATTACACATGACGGTACCAACTTAACGAAAGACATTACAAATATAGAGGGGAAAATAGGACAATATGTTGATCTTGCCAGAAAGTTCCAAGTTTTTCCAGTCATAAACCTCAGAATATCCCGTCTTCTCTTCTAAGCGCATAATAAGATAGCTACAATAAAAGAAACGGCATTGGAGAACATCCAATGCCGTTTTCATTACATACTCGCTGATAATATATCCTATTCAATTATCATCTTTCGACCATTGATAATGTAGATACCTCTCTTCAAGAGTGACTCCACCTCTTCGAGAAGCACATTTGACATCACCTTAACACCTGTTACAGTATATATATCAACATTGCTATCGCCTACTACAGCATCAATACCACTTTCAATATTGGCAGTATATGTGAGGTCATAGTCAGGCATTGTTGTATGGGTCTCACCCAACCAGCCTAAGAAGGTTTCTCCTTCAGTCGTTGGAACATATTCATAGGAAGGAATAGACTCACCATAAGCTACCTCATCCGTATGTACCAACTCGTCTCCAACGTAGTAATATACAGTATGTACATTAACCGTGAAGGAGCCAGTTATAGTAACATCATTGGCCGGCATCGTCTCAGGCGCCTCGCTCCATCCACTAAAGGTGTATCCCTCCTTCTCAGGAGCCGCGATGAGAGATATGGCAGCACCATACTCCATTGTGCGACGCAGATACTCCTTTCCATCAACTACATATAAGAGAGTATAGGTATTCACGATATATCTACCGTAGAAAGTAACATTGTATGCAGGGACAGTAGCAAGCAGACCAGACCACTCAAGTGTATGCCCCTCTTTTTCTACGTCAGGAGCCACGATGGGCGCTCCATAAGGCAAAGACTCAGATGAGATAACCTCAGTCCCAATCTTGAATACTACCGTATAACTGTTTAGAGTATAAGTGCCCTCGAATGTTAAATCCTGAGCAGGCATTGTTGCGGGCACCTCTCCCCAACCACTAAAGGTATAACCCTCCTTGACTGGAGCCTCGGGAACCACAATGGCATCACCTACAGATAATGTCTGAGAGGATATCACTTCGTCACCAATCTTGAAAGTTACGGTATATGTCTTCTGCTGCTCCTCAAGGATTTGATTATACTCCTCCTCGGTAACAACAGTAATGACATCAGGACTACCAGCAGGAACTGTCAGATAAGACTTATTGGCAGGCAAATATTCAAATTCTGCTTTAACATAGGCCAATTTACCATCAGAAGTAGTGCCAAGGACACGCATGGTCTCGGCATCATAGGCAGTAAGATTCCTATGATTATCATTAGTTTTATTACAGAAATAAACACCTGAGAGCTTGTTAGAACCCAGCGATGACACATCATTGGATGCAATATTCAGCTTATTATCCGAGGGTGAATCTGAAACACACTTAATGAAGACTGGTGCTGATGCCGGTACGATACCATTAGAGACTTCCTTATATACAGCCATTCCCTTATCTACCTTGTCAATATAATAGACTTTCATCTTGTCAGAAACTGTAGAGAATGGGAATGATGCATAGAAAGAGGCATAATAAGCATCTGCTGCTTTTACCTCAGGCTTCACACCAAAATAGTTATCATTACTGGAAGATGACACAGGAAGCACATACCAGTCACGGTACTGTCCCCTAGCATTAGTGACTAATCTACTATCAACTACAGAACTTGTCTCACCATCACCAAGGTACATCTCCACCATAGAATTACCCTGATAAGCCTTGTATGATCCATCTGAATTTTGCTTCAACTTCAGATAATAGCCAATAATCTGATAGGTATCAGTGCCTTGAGCATGAAACCGATAGTTAGTATCACCTACATTGTCAATATAGAGAATTGAACCTGGATCGGTCTCAACCATGTCAAATCCTTTGTATAGACGGACCGCACCCATATCTGCAGAAGTTGTTCCAATATTAACACTTCCACGATTATCTTTTACAGTAATATAGCGTCCGGAAGCAACGTTCTTGACACGATAATAACCATCGCCATTCAGCTGAGCGAAGGAGCTCAAAACTATAAGATTGGCAAGTATAACAAATAGATTTCTTTTCATAGAGAGAAAATTGTCCAACAACCATCAGAAAAGCCTGATGGTTGTTGGACTAATTATAAAAATCAGATGTATGATTACTTTACAATACAGATAGCAACACGGTTGAGAATCTGATCAGCGTAGGGCTGAACGGTGTCACCCTTGCTATCAGCCTTGATGCGTGATGCAGAGATGCCCTCAGCTACCAAAGCCTTCACAACAGCGTCAGCACGGTTTTGAGCATACTTAGCGTTAATCTTAGCGTTACCAGTACCCTTATCGGCATAGCCAGTAACCTCAACAGTTGAGTTAGGATTCTTCTTCATGTACTCAGCTACTTCCTTCACCTTAACCATCTCAGTTGCAGAGATCTTGTTGCTGCTGATAGTGAAGAATACATCGCGACGGATAGGCTCAGCAACCTGAACAGGCTGAGACTTCTCTTCGCAGCACTTCTCCAACTCATCAACACGCTTCTTGAGGTCATCAAGCTCGTTGTTAACAATGTGGTCAACCTTATCCTCAACCAACTTCTCAACAGGAACTGCAACGGGAACTACACGAGTAGTATTGCTCTTACCGAATGTGTACTTAACACCAAGGAGAGCGTTAACATACCAGTCAGCAGTACCGGCACGCTTAGAGTTGTAGTAGTCGTTGATAGCATTTGCATGAACCTCAACACCAGCGCTGAAGTTGTCTGTGATACGGAAATCAACGTTAGCACCTACACGACCGGTGAAACGAGCCTTTGTACCGTCCCAAAGGCAACGGAGACCCTCACGGTTTGTGAAGTTATACTCAGCCTTGATCTGCTCGTTAGCATCAGCAGCCTGATCGTTGCCAAAAGCGATGTTTGCACCGATACCAGCAAATACGCCAAAGTCAACCAAACGATCGGGGTTGTAACCCAAGAACCAGTTTGAGAGGTTAGCAGTTACATCCACCATCGGAGAAACATAGTTCCAAGCCCACTTGTGGAGAACACCATTGTTTGTCAACCAACCAGCCTTGCTCTTCCAGCCATTGATGGTGAGGCGTGTGCCCCAGATCTCGTTGAAGTTGTAACCAACGCCAATCTGAGCATTGAGCGCGTTGAGGTCGGTGAAAGCGATTTCACCAATGGTATGCTGGCCACCGAACTGTCCCTGTACATACCAATTAGGTACATACACATTCTCGGTCTTCTCAGTCTCCTGTGCATTTACGCTAAAAGCAGCAGCAACAGTAAGACAAGACAATAAAAATTTCTTTACGTTCATAATTGTATCTATTTATTGGTTTATTTTTATGGAGTGGTGGAGCAGGGTTGCTCCACCCTTCCATTAAAATGCTTATTCTTTATTACTATTACTTAACTTTTACGTAGTACTTAGTAGTTGAAATCATACCGTAGTAGTCAGCTGCAGAATAGGTAATCTCGTAGGTGTAACCAGACTGACCGTTGAACTGTACGGTTCTCACGCCACCATCAAGTGTTGTGTTGAGGTCACCAGTATTAGCAGCCTTAGCAGCGTCAGCATCAGCCTTACCATTAGCATCGTAAGCATTGGTAACAGCTACATACTTCATAGAAGCAGGAGCAAGGATTTCAGCAGTAAAGCTGGTGGGAACGAGAACTGCAGAAGCCTTGTCAATAGTTGTAGGAGCACCCTTGATAGAACTCAACATGCTGAAGCCATCAGTTGTGCTAACCAACATAGTAGGCTGGAGAACATCATTGAATGAGTTAACCAACTTGCACATACCACGATTCAACTTGTCAAGATACTTGTTTAGGCCATTCTGAACCTTATCCTTAGCTACATTAAGTACATTCTCTACAGACTCAATCTTACCATTAACGTCTGCAAGCATACCATTTACCTGGTCCAACAATACATCCAAGTTCTCAAACGTGGTACCCAAATCACCGAGTACATCCTTTGTAGGAATCTTCACCTCGTAATTTTCAATCGAAGCATTAATAATAGTGTCAATATTAATCTTACCATCTACAATGTCACTGGCCTTGATAGGTACAACCACCTCAGTGGTACCAATTACATTACCATTATTGTCTTTTACCTCAATTGTCTTCTTATATTCATAGTCCTTAATCGGAGCATCAACCGAAAGCTTGATAGGTACAGGAATAGTCACATTGAGTTTGAACGAAAGCTCGTCACCAATAGCACCACCGAAGTCAATACCCTCCAATGTTGCCTCAAGGCTACTAAGACCGAGGTCAGGAATGCTGATAGTACCTACCTTATCGAATACTCTGTTCACGAGGTTCATACTTCTGTGATAGCCAGGGAATGATTGCAGGTTTACATCAGCCATGAAGTTATAACCGAGCGCCTTAATAGCAACAGTAGCCAAAGCATAGTCAGAGTAAACAGTATGAGCAGCACCTTCGGTGTCAGTCCAAACAGCCTGCACTGCATGAGCATCAGCTACATCGTTAATCAAAGTGTAGAGTGTACTAACCACGTCTGTTACATTAACGCCATCCTTTACAGTTACAACATCCTTAAGAGCATCCTTCAAATCAGAAAGTTCCATGCGAATCTTAGCATCAGCAATATTCTCTGCCTCGATACGAGCCTCAGCCTCATACAAAGCAACGGCACCGTCACGAGTGTAACCAAATGCGAGCTTATCATTAGAAGCTACAGGACGAGAAAGAGTAGCGGGAGAAGTCTCACCAAGGCTGTTGACCAAAGAGAATGTCTTATCCTCAAGGTCTACCTCTGCAGGATTGATAGTCATATAAACCTTACCTGCGTTAGCACCAGGAGCTACGTATGTACCACCAGCCTGCTCAACCTCAGTAATACCAAGAAGCTTAAAGTCTGCATCAGTGAAAGCAGCACTACCAGCAACGTTATAAACTGTACGAGTTGTGGGGAAGTGGAAATCGTTAGCCTCACCATAGTAAGCAGCCAAGATGTTTGACTTAACACCTGTAGGCAAGTTAAAGTAACCTACAACAGGGCTGTATGCACCGTTAAGAACAACGCTTGTAATCTGATCCTCGAGATACTTCTTAACCTCCTCAAGATCCTTAACAACTTCGTCAACACGAGCGTTTACAGCATCTACATCACCCTTCAAGTTACCGAGTTCCTCAGCCAATACGTCGATTTGGTCCTGAAGCTCAGCAACAGCACCCTTGAAAGCCTCCTGCAACTCAGCAACTGTAGCGTTAGTAGCTTCCAATTCCTCAGCTACAACAGCAACGGCCTCATCTGCATAATCCTTTGCAGCCTGCAAGTTAGCAACAGCCTCAGCACGTACAGCATCAATAGAATCCTTCAATGCCTTAGAGATTGCAATATCATTAGCCTCAAGAACGTCGATTCTAATGCTATCAGCCTTTGAACGTGCATCAGTAGCAGCAGCCAACTCCAACACGGGGTTCAACTTGCCCCAAATCTCGTCAATCTGCTTCTGATAGTCAGCCTTCTCAATAGCCTCAACTCTTTCCTTCAAATCTTTATATGTGCTATCAAGAGTAGAAAGCTGAGCTACAACAGTATTCACTGTAGTAGACAAAGCGCCGAACTGTTCAACAACAGTTGCATACTCGCCTCTAAGAACGCCTGCCAATGAATCAACAGCCTCCTTAAGGATTTCCTTAGTAGCTACAAGCTGGCCCAAAGAGTCAACAGCCTGCTTCAACTCATCCTTAGTTGCGCAGTTCTCACAGTTAAGCACGGGATTCTCAGGACAATCACAAGCACCGTGGTCAAGGCCAGCAAGTGAATCGATACGCTGCTGGAGAGCATCAATATCTTGCTCTGTAGCCTTAATAGCCTTCTCAGCATCAGCAAGTGTGCCTTGAGCGTCACCTGCCAATTGTTCGTTGAGCTGGTCGACAATCTGACTGTGCATCTCTGCAACGAGTTCTTCATCGTGGTCTCTACATGAGGTGAAGA
>CANBEE010000046.1 GCA_947367415.1 uncultured Bacteroidales bacterium | reverse complement strand
GAATAATCCTTAAATAATGATAAAAGTTTTTCTTGATTCAAGAATACCTCTTATTTTTGCAGTGATTTTATAAACAAAACACGATGAATAGGTTATTGTATGTCTTGAGCTTGGTGTCGAGCCTCTTCTCGCTTTCGTGCTCTGATGACTATCGCATCAAAGGTACGTCGAACCTGTCGCATATTGATGGGAAGACGATTACGCTGATGACATCGGTCGACAATGAGTGGCAGATGGTCGACTCCTGCGAGGTGCTGCACGGCAAGTTCCAGATGAAGGGCGAGGCCGACTCGAATATCATTGCAACCCTCTTTATCGACGGACACCCCCTGATGCCCATCATCATCGAGCCGGGCAAGATGGAGGTGCTTATCAATAACCTCACCTTCAAGGTCGAGGGCACGCCGCTCAACGACTCGCTCTACCAGTTCATCGCACGCAAGTATAGGCTCGATATGCAGGCCATGGAGGTCGACCGCATGGAGTCGCAGATGATCCTGGACGGGTATCCGCAAAGCAAGATTGAGGCTCACCTCGACTCGGCCTATCAGACGCTGGGCGCAGCGATGGAGACCCTCGTGCGCGACTTTATAGGGAGCAATTTCGACAATGTGTTGAGCCTATGCGGATTCTCGATGCTCTGCAACGGTTTGCCATACCCGACGATAACACCGCTCATGCAGGCGGTCATCGATGAGGCTCCACGCGAGTTTCTGGAGCAGCCTATGATCAGCAACTACCTGCAGACAGCACGCGAGAATATGGTACATGGCGTGGCTGATGCCCAATGAGAATGGATTAGTTACGGGGGAAGATCTGTATATGTTGTTCTGTCTTACGTGTCTTTTTATCTATAAGTTGCTGACGAGAAAGTTGCGCAGCGCATCTGCCGAGAGTCCTCGCCGCAAGGAATAGTCGTGCAGCTGGTCCTCGCCGATAGCTCCCACCGAGAAATAATGGGCTTGGGGGTGCCCAAACATGAACCCCGAAACGCTGCTGTGTGGCCTCATGGCTCCATGCTCGGACAGACTGATGCCGATGTCCTCGAATCGCAGCAACTCGTCAATCAAGAAATTTATCGACTGGTCGGGTAGGCTGGGATAGCCTACTGCTGGGCGTATACCCTGAAACCTCTCGGCATGGAGCTCAGGCATCGTGAGCTGCTCATCCTTGGCATAGCCCCAATAGTGCTTGCGCACCTCCTCGTGCATCTTCTCTGCTGTGGCCTCGGCAAGGCGGTCGGCAAGGAGGGAGTGGGTGAGGGTGTTTGGTTCAGGGCTCTTGGACAAGTCAGGGGCTTCGCTATTGATGGATGATGGTTTAGGGTTTATCGATGCTGCAAACACGCCTATCCTGTTGGCTATAGTGTCGGCTTCTGCAGCCAAGTCTCTGCAAGGAGCCACGAAATCGCTCAAGCACAGAGTGTAGCCTGAGCTGCCTGCGTGTTGCTGGCGCAGGAAAGGGATGCGCTTGCCTGCGATGATGATGTCGTCGCCGTCGCTATAGGCATCGGCAAGGAGAAACTGGGCGTGGCAGAGGGGCTTGTCGGCCCACAGATTCAGCTGCTCCACGGCTTCCTGATAGAGCTTGACTGCTTCCTGCGCCTTGGCGCGATCGTTCATGTCGAATGAGGCTATCCATCCCGCACGGCACGAGGGGCAGTCGTGTATGCCGGCTATCGTGGCAAAGCGAGGCTCCATGCCCCAGGCGTGGAAATAGTATATCCAGTTGATATAGGGCACCACCTCGCGGACGGTGTAGGTAAGCGCTCGTCTCATCTGTCAAACGTCAGTCGCTCGCCCATCACGCTATCGTCAAGCTGGCCATCAGCGTATACCGCATGACCGTTGACCCAGGTGTGGGTGATGTCCCAGCGGAAGGTGTGTCCCTCGAAGGGGCTCCAGCCGCATTTGCTGTCAATCTCCTCGGTGGTGACGGTGTGGGGTGCATCGGGCTTCACGAGCACGAGGTCGGCACGATAACCTTCGCGGATGAATCCACGTCGCTCTACCTTATACAGTGTAGCAGGGTTGTGTGCCATCTTCTCCACAATCTCGGGCAGGCCGATGATACCTTCGTCGCTGAGCTCCAGCATCGCAGGGAGTACATATTGTATGGTAGGAATGCCCGAAGCAGCTTTTAAGCATCCGCCCTCCTTCTCCTTGGGTAGGTGAGGCGCATGGTCGGTACCGATGACATCGATGAGCCCCTCGCGTAGTGCCTGGCGCAATGCTTCGCGGTCAGTGGCTGTCTTCACGGCAGGGTTGCACTTGATGCGTGTGCCGTAGGTGGCATAGTCGGCATCGGTATAGTAGAGGTGGGGCAGGCACACCTCGGCAGTAATCTGCTTCTCCTTGATGTCGCCCTGCTGCAGCAACTCCAGTTCGCGTGCGGTGCTGATGTGCATGATGTGTATGTGTGCTCCGGTCTTCCTGGCCAGCTCCACGGCTTTGGCTGTCGACTGGTAACACGCCTCTTCGCTGCGTATGAGCGGGTGGTACTGCACGTCGGGATCGTCGCTCTGCGTCTCCTCCTTGTACTTGGCTGTGTTGGCCGATATGATGCTCTGGTCCTCGCAGTGCAGGGCAATGAGGGTGGGCGACTCACGGAAGATGGTCTCGATGCGCTCATCCTGATCTACGAGCATGCCGCCCGTGCTGCTTCCCATGAAGAGCTTCACTCCACATACGGTGCGAGGGTCTACACGGCGTATCTCCCCGATATTGTCGGTCGTGGAACCAAGGTAGAAGCTGTGGTTGACGAGGCATTTCTCCTGCGCATCGGCAAACTTGGCCTCCAGGGTCTCGATACTGGTGGTCTGCGGACTGCAGTTGGGCATATCCATTACCGAGGTGATGCCTCCGCGTGCTGCAGCACGGCTCTCGCTGGCCATGTCGGCCTTGTGGGTGAGGCCCGGGTCGCGGAAGTGTACGTGGTCGTCGATACCTCCCGGTAGCAGGTATTGTCCCGTAGCGTCTATCGTGTGGTCGGCTACTATATCTTTAATATCGGTGCCGCGGATGATGGCAGCAATCTTGTCGTCTTCGATGAGCAGACTGCCTGTGTACTGCTCGCCTTCATTGACGATGGTGGCGTTGTGGATGAGGGTGGTCATTTCTGTCGTGTGTCTATAAGAAAAGCAGCACTCGTGGTACTGCTTTAGCTAGGTTTGTTAGCTGCGTGATACTCTCTTGGGATACTTGCGGAACCATCCGTCCCATCTGAGGCGCATGACACCGAATACGGCTTCGCCAAAGATGCTGCTGTTCATCTTCGAGGTGCCAAGCTCGCGGTTCACAAAGATGACGGGTACCTCCTTGATCTTGAAGCCACACTTGTAGGCGGTAAACTTCATCTCAATCTGGAAGGCATAGCCCTTGAAACGCACCTTGTCGAGCTCGATGGTCTCCAGCACCTCGCGACGGTAGCACTTGAAGCCAGCGGTGGTATCCTTCACCTTGATGCCTGTAACGAGCTGTACGTACTTGGATGCGTAGTACGACATCAACACGCGGCCCATGGGCCAGTTCACCACGTTCACACCACTCACGTAACGCGATCCGATAGCTACATCATTGCCCTCATTGGCACATGCATTATAGAGGCGCGGCAGGTCGTTGGGATTGTGTGAGAAGTCGGCATCCATCTCGAAGATGTAATCGTACTTATGCTCCACTGCCCACTTGAATCCGCAGATATAGGCAGTGCCCAGTCCTAGCTTGCCGGTGCGCTCAATCATGAACAGACGCTCGGGAAATTCCTTCTGAAGCTCCTTCACGATGGCTGCTGTACCGTCGGGCGAACCGTCCTCGATGATGAGTATGTGGAAGGTCTTCTCCAACCCAAACACGGCACGGATGATATTCTCTATGTTTTCCTTCTCGTTATAGGTGGGTATGATAACGATACTGTCGCTCTTTTGCATATTCGGTATAGATTTAGCTTTGTTCTGTATTCTTTACATATTTTGCAAAGATAACACAAACGAACGGAATAATGGTTCTGTTGAGCCTTATTTTTTTCTGATATTGTGTTTAAAAGTGTTCAAGGTTTGCTGCTATGCGCTCCAGTGACTGGTACACCTGCATCAGACCACGGGGTACGTGGAAGCAGCCTTTCCACTTGCCGCCCTTGAGGGTGAGCAGCACTTCGCCACGGCGGTTGAGGTAGCCGTACCATTCGGGATACTCGGGGTCCATGAAGTGGCTCCACACGTAGTCGTGTACGCGCTCAAACCATTCCAGACATTGGGCGTTGCCGGTGAGCTCGTAGCCCTTGATCATGGTGATGAGGGTCTCGATGTGTACCCACCATAGCTTCTGGTCCCACTCGAGCTGCTGGAGCGGACGGCCCAGACGATCCATGAAGTAGAAGATGCCGCCATACTGCTTGTCCCAGCCATATTCCACCTCGGCCAAGGCTATCTTCACGGCTTTCTCTATCAGTGCCTGGTCGCCCAGGCGCTTGCCGAGGTCCATGATGAACCACATGGCTTCGATGGCGTGACCGGGGTTGAGCTGACGGCCGTCCATGCAGTCTACCAGCTGGTTGTCGGTGCCCAGGTGCTCTACGATGAGGCCCAGCTCGGGGCGGTAGAATACGTCCATCACCTCGTACACGCAGGTCTCGATGGTCTTGTCGAGGAAGTCTTTCTCCAGGAGCGGCTCAATCTCGAGTGCCACATTGCACAGAATCATGGGCAGGGCAAAGCTCTTGAGCGAGCGTGCTCCGGGCGATGCCTTTGACCAGCGGCCCTTGGGATTGTCTACCTTGGAGAGCACGATGTCGAAGGTCTTCTTGGCAATGTCGGCATACTCTGCGTTGCCTGTGGCGATGGAGAGCTGGCCGAAGGCGATGACGGCAAACGTGTAGGAGAAGATGTTGTAGGGCTCTACGAGTGGGTGTCCCTCGCGGTCGAGGGCGAAGTACCAGTTGAGGTTGCCGTCGTGGCCATACCGCTTGAGGAACTCGGCTCCCTGGATGGCGGCGTCGAGCCACTCCTGACGCTTCTCTACCTTGTTGTAGAGGGTGGCGAGCATCCATACCTCTCGGCCTTGGAGCCAGATGAACTTGTCGGTGTCGAATACTTCGCCGTCGCGCTCAAGGCAGGTGAAGTAGCCGCCAAACTCGGTGTCTATACTCTTTTCCATCCAGAAGGGCATCACTCTATCGAGGAGCTCGCTCTTGTATTGCTGGGCTAGTTGCTTGAAGTCGATCATAGTGCTTTTTCTTTTATTATTGGGGCTAGGATGCTCTAGGATATCCTAGGGATTTCTAGGTTTTTTCTAGGGGTTATTGTTAGCTTTTCTTGAAGTATGTACCTATTGATAGTAGCCAGGCTACTACGATGCTCACTACCATGCCTGTGGCTCCGAAGAGGAAGAAGTTGGCATCGGTGCATTCGCTCATCCAGAACACGACGGCTTCGCCCACCACGAACCCTGTGAGGGCGGCATACCCCTTGACGCGCTTCATGAATACGGCGATGAAGAACAGGCCACCCAAGCCGCTGGTGAGCAGACCTAAGGCTTCGTTGAAGAAGTCGAGGAACGACTGTATATCCCATGTGGCCATGAGCAGGGCGAGGAGCAGACCTATCATACCGCTCACCACGGAGGCCCAGCGGGCTACGACAACGAGTTGTGAGTCGGTAGTGCTGCGGAAGCGTTTCCAGAAGTCGATGGAGAAGGCGGTGGCCACACTGTTGATATTGCTGGATATGGTGCTCATGGTGGCGGCAAAGATAGCGGCAATCAAGGCGCCGGCAATGCCGGCGGGCATCTGGCTCATCATGAAGAAGGGGAAGATGGCGTCGGACTGTCCCATGGTGACATCCAGCTCTGCGGGGTGGGTCTTGTAGAAGGTGTAGAGTCCGGTACCAATCATATAGAAGGCTACGGATACGAACACGCTCATCAGGCCGTTTACCAGGATGCCACGGCCGGCAGACTTCTCGTCGGGGGTGGTGAGGTAGCGCTGGATGACGGTTTGGTCGGAGGTGTAGGAGATGAGGTTATTGGCCAAGCCACCGATGATGATGACCCACCAGCAGGCTTGCGACCAGGAGTTGCTCCAGTCGAACAGGCGCAGCTTGTCGTTGGCCAAGGCAATGTCGATGCAGCCCATCACGCCTCCCTCGGTGTTGACTGCAAGGTATACGACGGCGAAGAGGGCGCCGAAGACCAGTATCAGGCCTTGCACCACATCGCCCCAAATCACGGCTTCTACACCACCCATGGTACAATAGATGATGGTGACCAAGCCCATGAGTACGATACACAGGTAGATGTCGATGCCTGTAACGGCAGTGAGTGCCAGTGAGGGGAGGTAGAGGACGATGGCCATGCGCACTATCATGAAGATGCAGAAGAGCGCTGACGCCAAGAGGCGGGTGAAGAGGTTGAAGCGCTGCTCCAATATCTCATAGGCGCTGGTGACATTGAGCTTACGGAAATAGGGGAGGTAGTACTTGATGACGGGGAAGCTGATGAGCAGTATCATCCACAGCATCGGGTAGTAGGTCCAGTTGGTCGTATAGGCCTTGGCAGGGATGGTCATGTAGGTGATGGCCGAGAGCATGGTGGCATAGATACTGATACCCGCTGCCCACCAGGGGATGCGACCGCTACCCTTGAAGAAGTCGTCGGCGCCCTTTCCCTTGCGCATGAAGTAGAATCCCATGAGCAACATACCCACGAGATATAGGACAAGGATGGTCCAGTTGAGCCAGCCGAAGCGCTTGTCGTTGGTAACCTCCACATGGGTGACATCGGCGCTGCGCACGCCCGGCATCAGTTCGCCGCCGCTATAGCTCCATCCTTTTCCTCCCACCTCGGGAGTGAGGCAAGCACCGGCACGAGCCAGCAACTCATCGCCAGGCAGGATACCCCACGAGTCGGTGATGGTGTGGTAGGTGAGCACGTCCTTACGGAAACGGTACCACTCGGGCTGGTGGCGCAGGTAGAGGCTGTCTTGCTGACCGCTGATGGCGCTGAGGAAGATGTCGTGGTCGACGCCGCCAAAGAAGAGTACGTGGCTGTAGCCCGATGTGGAACAGGTGCTGCCCACGATAGCGTGATATGAATTCTGGATTTTGAATTCTGAATTCTGAATTTCCTCCGGATGGCTGTCTTCGTTATCGTTATCGTTATTGTAGACTACCGCTGGTGCTGTGCGCTTCCATTGGGTGGCATTGCCTTTCTTGAGGGCGGCAATGGGCATGTATACGCCGTCGGTGTGTACCAGGGCTTCTTGGCTCTCGGTCTTAGGTTGGTAGCCACCGAAGATAAAGAGGGCGTAGCCCATAGCGGTGTTTTGTACGGCCACGCAGGGTTGCAGGCGACATTCGTCGGGCAGGATGGCGGCAAGGGCCCATGTCGTAGCATTGCCTGGATAGGGTAGGGAGTAGACGTCACGGTTGGGCACGCCGTTGGTCTGTCCGCCAGCTACCCAAAGCATGCCGTCGTGGTAGGCAGCGGCAAAGTTGTCGAGGGGCTTGGGCAGTGAGGCGATGGGAGTGCTGTTGCTGTCAGTGGCGCTGAGGAATAGGCACTCGCTAAGCGAGGTTGTGGCATCCATACCGCCAAGGTATACGGTGCCTCCGGGCACTTGTACGCTAGCTCCGTAGGCTTTGGGATAGTATACTTTCTGACCGCCGTCGGCGCAGGGCACGTCGGGGAAGTTGCATCCGCCGTAGGTCAATAGCTTGCCCATCTGCCATGCGGCATAGTGGCCCGACACGGCATTGCTCATAGGCGTTGCCGGAGTCACGGATACTCGGTTCTGCCCCATGCAGAGCAATGAGCAGAGGAGTAGGGGGAGAAGAAGTGTTCGCTTCATGGATAACTTTAAAGGAATATGCTTGTGTTTTTTAATTGGGCTCGTGTCATCCTGAACGAATGTGAAGAATGCTTGCGCTCGGCTTGTCCGAGAATCTCGCATGATGTGGACTTTATGAGATGCTTCGCTGGGCTCAGCATGACACCAACCCATTGTGATTAAAACTTATTGCAACGCTCAAAGAAGTTGATGTCCTCCAGCTCCTTGCGGCAGGCTGCCTCCTCTTCGTCGGTCATGTTCTGGAAAGGCGTGCGGTTGGGGCCAAGGTCCAGCCCGATGAGCTTCATGATGCGCTTGCCGCATACGATATTGCCGCGGTAGTGGCAGATGACGTTGATTACCTCCTGCGAGAAATTCTGCAGTTCGCGAGCCTTCTCAAGGTCGCCGGCATTCCAGGCGTCGATGATGCCCACGAGGTTGCAGCCGTTGTAGTTGGTGGTGCCGCCGATACCGCCCTGTGCACCGCCCATGGCGAGCGAGGGGAGTATGGTCTCATCTTGTCCGTGGAGCATGTCGTACTTGCCGTTCTTGTAGAGGCGGCACTGATTGTACTCGTAGATGCTCTCAAAGGTGTATTTGATACCGGCAAAGTTGGGGATGCGCCCGTCGACCGCCTTGAGGAAGTCGACCATAGAGAAGTAGGCTCCGTTGAAGGCCGGTATATGGTAGTAGTAGAAGGGGAGGTCGGGAGCAGCCGATGCTATCTCCTCGCAGTATTTCACCAGCTCCTCGATGCGCCCGATTTTGGGGAAGGGAGGTGCCATGGTGCCGATACCGAAAGCGCCTATCTGCTGGGCATGAGCAGCCAGGCGGCGGGCACTCTTGACGCAGGTGCTACCCACATGTACGATAACCTTGAAGTTCTTTGGAGCGGCGTGCATCCACACCTCGGCAAGATTGATGCGCTCTTCTTCGGTGAGCATATAGCCCTCGCCCGATGAACCGTTGATGAACACGCCCTTGAGGCCGTTCTTCTGTAGCATCTCAGCATAGGCAGGGATGGGTTCGTAGTTGACTTCGCCATCGGCGTAGAAGGGAGTGAAGGGGGCATTGATAAGTCCTATAATCTTTTCCATAGTATTGCTTATATTGTGTGTTGTTAGCATATCTTATAACTTGGCAAAGTTACTTCTTTGTTTGCAATTATGAAAATTATAGGTTGAAAACCTTTTAATTTGGCAATATGTTGTGTAATTTTGCGTTTTTATTTTGATTGTTAGAGGTTGGCAAGTAGGTTCTTGGGACTTTGCTTGCAAACCAACTTTAATATATATTTTTAATATATAAATTGCAGAGTATGGAACGTGTGACCTTACTACCAGCAGCGGCGTTGAGCGACGGCTGGATTGAAGCTCAGTATTTGCCCAAGGGCAAGGATAAATATTATATCCGAAACATGCAGGTGAAGACTCCTGAGGAGGGGTGGCGACATTTGAACAGTGATGAGATAGAGCGTCTGGTGAAGAATAACAATACTGCTTCATCGTGGGATACGGTGTGGGTGACCGATAGCTTTGAGCCGCGTATGATCAAGGATAATAAGTTCTATGGTACCGTACGTATAGGTCGTGTGAGTGGAGGGGCGCTCCAGTATCATGACCTGAGGCTTCCGGTGGGTATCACCAACTCGAGCATTCATTCGTGTGACATAGGCGATGATTGTGCCATACATGATGTGCACTATTTGTCGCACTATATCATTGGGGACCATAGCATGCTCTTCAACATACAGGAGATGGATACGACGGATCATGCGAAATTCGGTAATGGCATTGTCAAGGATGGCGAACCTGAGGAGGTGCGTGTGAAGATACAGATAATGAACGAGACGGGAGTACGCTCGGTAATGCCTTTTGATGGCATGATTCCTGCTGATGCTTATCTGTGGGGAAAGTATGTGGATGATCGCTTGCTGCAGCAACGATTGTCGGATATTACGCAACGTACGGTTGACCATCATCGCGGCTATTATGGTATGATTGGCGAACGGTGTGTCATCAAGAACTCCAGTATCATAAAGGATGTGAAAATTGGTTCTGACTGCTACATTAAGGGTGCCTCGAAATTGAAGAATATCACCATTAATTCATCGTGTAGCGAACCGTCGCAGATTGGCGAAAACGTGATTCTCGTGAATGGTATCGTGGGGTATGGCTGTCGCATATTCTACTCTTGTACGGCGGTGAAGTTTATACTCGGCAATAACTCGAACTTAAAGTATGGTGCCCGCTTGATTGACTCTATCATGGGTGACAACAGCACCATCTCGTGCTGTGAGGTACTCAACAACCTCATCTTCCCGGCGCATGAGCAGCATCATAACAATTCGTTCCTCATTGCTTCGGTTATCATGGGACAGAGCAATATGGCTGCTGGTGCAACGGTGGGTAGCAACCATAATAGTCGTACAAATGATGGCGAGATTGTGGCCGGACGTGGTTTCTGGCCGGGATTGTGCTCGTCGGTGAAGCACTCGAGCCGCTTTGCTTGCTATACCTTGCTTGCTAAGGGAGACTTCCCTGCCGAACTGGATATTCCGTTGCCATTCTCCTTGGTCAACAACAATGTGACTGACAATTGTCTGGAGATAATACCTGCCTATTGGTGGCTGTATAACATGTATGCGCTGGCACGCAACTCATGGAAATATAAAACGCGTGACAAACGAATCACGAAGGTGCAGAATATCGAGTTCGATACGTTTGCTCCCGACACGATGGGTGAGGTGATACGAGCACGCAGACTTCTGGAAGTGTGGGTGGGAAAGGCATGCTGTAATGATGCACATGCCGACGAGTGCCAGTACAAGAATTTGGGTCGTCAGCTTTTGTGTGGTGATCGTAAGACTGTAGATGCCCTCATCGTGCAGGGCGAAGGGGTGGAGCGGAGTCGTCGCCCTGTACGCATACTTAAGGTGTATGATGCCTATCATGCTTATGGTGATATGCTCATCCATTATGCCATGTCTAGTCTGCTTGCAATGGAAGATAGTGCCGATGCTTTAAGGAAGGTAGATACCCCAAATGGGGCTGTAGACGATGAGGCTTGGGTGAATCTAGGTGGACAGCTTATGCCTGAGCATGAGGTGGATAGCTTGCGTGCCGATATACGTGACGGACGACTCGACTCCTGGAAGGCTATTCATAAGCGTTACGATGAGATATGGAACCGTTATGCTGCGGATAAGTGGCATCATGCCTATGCTTGCTTGTGTATGGTGCTGGATACGGAGGTGATGACATCCGAGCTCTGGTTGCAAGCCTTGACTCATGAGGAACGTATACAGCGACGCATTGCCGAGCAGGTATATCTCAGCCGTAAGAAGGACCACGAGAATCCCTTCCGTGCTTGCACGTGTCGCAACGAGGAGGAGCTGCAGGCTGTATTCGGCTCGGTAGATGATAACAGCTTCGTGCGACAGATGCGTGAGGAGTGTTACCACAATCTGGAGATTATTGACCGCTTGAGGGCAATGGTGGCTGTCTGAGATGTGAACGTATAATAATTATAGATTATGAAGAATCGACTTAAATACATTCTCTTGCTGCTTGTGACGGTTATGTGTAACGTTCAGGCACGCACTCCTATGCGTCAATGGTTTGCGGCAATGCCTGATTCGGTGATGCCGCTGCTGACGAAAAACAACCGATTGGACTTTATTGATTTTCTCGATAGCAAGATGGAGGCGATTGTGACAAACCGTCTGGATGGAAAGTCGCGCATGGCGACCTTGACTGACGACTACCTGCTCATCAACTATACGAAATCGTGCGATGTGGCAATGAAACTGCTGCCGATAAATGACACTGCGGATGTGCTGTGCATGGTGTCAACAGTCAGGACCATGGTGGATGATAGCAGAGTGGCCTTCTTTGATGAGGAATGGCAGCCATTGGATGCAGCTACGCTACTCGAAGAGCCTATGCTGGATGATTTTAGAAGTGTTGAGAGGGGTGATTCGGCCGATGGTGCATGGAGGAAGATGGATGTCTTCTTCAAAACTTACCGTTTGTCGCCTGATGATGCTTCGATGGTATGCCGACTGACAACGTTGGACTATCTCAATATGGAGGATAGGAAGGCTGTGTGGCCCTATATGTTGGGTGACTCTCTTGTGCTTACTTGGGCGGAGGGCAGATATTGCAAGCGCTGAAGAAGTGGCCTTCTTAGTGCAATCCCCAAAGCGATGGGGTGCACTTGCCTTCAATAGCTTCCTCCACCTTGTCGGGGAAGTTGCAGAAGAAGTCTATGCCAGTCTTCTCTTCCAATTCATCTATGGTGATGGCATAATCACTGAGGTTGCCTTTTTGATGATTGGTGTGGTCGAGATAAAAGGCGATGCCGTAGAAACTGTTGCTTTTGCGGCATACGAAGGCCATGAAGTAGTGGGCAGGCACTACGATACCATTCATTTTATTGAGGTTTTTCACTATTGTGCCGTGCTCTCCGCGCGAGTCGTAGAACTCGCCGTCGCGGATGGTGCCTCCCTTGACAACGTAGAGTGTGTCTCTCATTGCCTGATTCTTTCCCCAATCACGCACCTTTTCTTCGAGGTCATACCAGAAACCTCTTTGGTTGAATTCGCTCAGTTGCGGACTTATGTTGGAGTAGTAGAAGGTATGCTCGTTGGCATTTTGTGAGTATACGCGATCCTCTGAGGCACACAGATGACCTCTGTCATAGCGATCTTTGCGGTGGTCGTTATTTCCAATGCGTACCTCTTCGGGCAACAGAGGGTCGGGCTGGAATGGGTCGCCTCGCCATGACGTGTCGTCCCAGTTGCCGCGGTTCCAGTGCTTCTGCGAAGTGGTATTGTCGAATGTGTAGGCTACCCATTTGGAATGTCGCTTCTCGGAATCGTACTCTATGCTGAAAGTGACAATCTCTTCGCCTTGGTATATGGTCTTGTAGCAATTGAAGATGTTTTTGGCATCGAGTCTTGGCATTTCGAGTCGGCGGGCATCTCCTTTGGGGTTTCTGTTGGTGTTGCTGGCGGTGTTCCAGTTGAGTGCCGTGGTCTGCTGCTCGGTATCGCAACTGACGCATATCAGTAGCAGGAATGTAAATAAATAGAAGTATGCCTTCTGAAGAGTACCTTTCATAGATCTGTTGTTTGATTGGGTAGGGTAACAAAAAAGGTGTACCAAGGAATATCCTCCGGTACACCTCTATGTGGATAGGTGTTTATCCTTACTTCTTCTGAGCTCTTGCGTAACGGCTCATGAACTTGTCTACACGACCAGCGGTGTCAACCAACTTAGACTTACCAGTGTAGAAGGGGTGAGATGTGTTAGAGATTTCAAGCTTGATCAGCGGATAAGTCTCGCCCTCAAATTCGATAGTTTCCTTTGTTGCGCAAGTAGAGCGTGAAAGGAAGCAGTCACCGTTTGACATATCTTTGAATACTACGGGACGATAGTTCTCAGGATGAATACCTTTTTTCATTGTTTTATTTCGTTTTAATTAGTTATTACTCTGTTTTATTGCTGGTAACAATAATGTGTAATGGTTTTCGGACGGCAAAGGTACGACTTTTTTCTCTAATAGAAAAAGATTTATCTATTTATTTTAGTGTATTTGCGTTTTTAAATCAATATCTTGTGATTCTAGAACGCGAATGAGAGTTGTCTGCAGTGTACGTCGCGCAGCGATAGTATCTCGCGGTGGAAATTTCTTACGAGCAGTTCCGATAGCTTCTCTCTCTTCTCGGGCTTGGCTACGATAGCGTTTTTCGACCATATGCGCTCCACGTTGTAGTTGCTGTAGAGCTGTTCCATGAAGGTGTCGTCGGGGTTCTGACTCTTTCCGTCGCTATTGGTAAGCATCCATTGGAATCGGCGGTACGAAAGCAGATCACAGAATTTCTTCAGGCGTATTTGTTC
>CANBEE010000045.1 GCA_947367415.1 uncultured Bacteroidales bacterium | reverse complement strand
TGGTGCAGCTGGCCACCATCACGCTGAAGCGCCCCCACCGCGGACAGATGGAGGAGATGGAGCGCATGGCCTCGTTCATCGCCACCAGCAACCGCCGCTACCTCTTGCGCGACGAGACGGGTAGCCGCCGCTTCATCTGCGTGGAGCTGGAGGCGCCCATCGATGTGGCTACGCCCGTAGACCATGCCCAGCTCTATGCCCAGGCACTGGCGGCCCTCGCGGCGGGCGAGCGCAGCTGGTTTGACGATGCCGAGGTGCGCCTCATCGAAGCCCACAACCAGGGCTTCTCTACCCGGCAGGGTGTGTGGGACCTGCTGCTCCGCACCTTCGAGCCGTGCGAGGTGCCTGAGACGATGGAGGAGCGCCAGGCGCTGCTCTGGCCGGCCACGCATGTGTACGACTGCCTGCGCGAAATATCGCCTTCGGCCATGGAGGGCATCGAGCGCACCACCTTCGGGTGGTATCTCAAGGAAATCGGTGCTCATCAGGTGCGCGTGGACAATCGCCGGCTCTGGGCAGTACGCAAAGTGGAAAGATGAAAGGGGAAAGGGGAATGTTGAACAGTTAACGGAACACTAAACCCTAAACTCTAAACACTAAACCCTAAACGTTGAAAAATTAAAATCCACCAACGATCTATAAACAAAGGGCACCCCGTGGGATGCCCTTTATGCTTTCAAATCTTCAATATACAGCTATTTATTCTTATTCGTCTGCATCAGTATATCAAAGTTTACTTTACTCCACCAAAAACACTCTCATTATGTTGTGCAATTATATAAATGTAGTATAAACTCTTCATGTACTGTGATGTATTAGCCATTGCATCTATGATGTATTCGGTTTCTCGTCTATGAAATATTCACTTCGCCACATATTGTGGCGAAGCTAATAGATAAGAGAAGCAAAGGGGATGGCATCAGTGAGAATAAAGTTAGTGGACAAGAGATGGTGATGAGAGAAAGCCTTTTTGAGACCATTTTTCTTCACTCTACAAAGAATGCCTTTTTTGATTTGTCGCGATGTAGCAATTGCGGCATCGCGACAATGCGATTTTAGCTGTGATACTGTGACACTTCTTGTACGTCTTCAGTTGACTTCGGCCACTGAGAAGGTTGACTCTATTTCTAAGATTGTTGACTCATTTTCAGAAAGACATTGGTAAGCTCATACAAGCAAAGAAAAAAGGGATGAACTCACGTTCACCCCTTCGTGTAGGTTGTTTATTTATAAGCTATTACTTTGTCATCACGAGGCTGACGTTGATGGTCTCAACAGCGTTGTTGATTTCGTTGTAGATAGCGTTTACAGCCTCGGCATTGGTGATATCGAGAATCTCGTCCGATTTATAGCCTAACGCATACATACCTCCGATGATAGAGCCCATGCTTGTGCCAGCAATGTAATCTATCGGTATCCCTGCCTCTTCAATATACTTGAGCACACCAATATGTGCAGCGCCCTTAGCTCCTCCGCCCGACAACACGAGCCCCACCTTAGGACGATCTTTGACGATGGTAGTATCTTGGGAAAATGTGGTGAGCGGTGTAAGAAACAGCAATGCAAGGGCAATGAGTAATCTGGGAAGCGTCATAGGCTTAAGTCTTTTTAGCTTCGTGAAATAGCTTTACGCATTGTAAGTAACCCGAGCCACCATCAACACCTGCCTTACCCTAAGCTAGGGTAAGACAGGGTCATTAGGCTTGTTACATGCAACCATACCGAATACGAGCATGGTCAGAAAGCAAATTTCAACTGCTTATTTTTTTATTGTTATAAGGTTTTTTCTTAAAGGACGTCGTTGATTACACCATCGAAATTGTAGTCCTTATACTTGCCACTCAATACGGCATTTATACCAGGGCCATCATGGCACATGTAGAAAAGGCTTCCGTAGCTTACATGAGTTTCAGTGGTTCCTCTGTACTTGCGACCTTTGACATAACTATTGCCTTTCCATGCCTTAAGACATTCGTAGTAGTTCTCAATGGTAACAACTTCATCAGCCTCTGTATGGTACATGATACAAGGGTGCGCTGGCTGCCAATCGTTATGGAGCACATTGTCATTCAATGCTGCTTTTAGTGCGGTCAGAGCTTCCTTCTGCTCCTTGTCCTCAGGCATAACGTTATCCTTAAAGAAGCTGATAAGTTCAGAACGCATGATATCAGAGGTCTTGGCATAAGCTGTTCTGATCAGACCTGATGCCCAAGTATAGTCTTCATAGGTATCTTTTCTATAGGGGTAGAACTTGCTGCTATCTCCCAGATGCCACATGCACAAGGTGGTCTCATCATCCTTGTTGAATTTTAACGAGTACTTCAACAGTTCCTCCTGCATCTGGTCGGTATTCAGTTTTTTTGCCTCGATCAACTCAATAATACCGCTATCAAGGAACTTCTTGGTAAGATAGTCTTCGGGCTCAAACTTACCCATCAAACGTGGACTTGTTTCACACATAGCATATAGCATCATACCCGCTGCAACAGGCATATACACCTCATTTGTCTGGATATACTTCTGCAATGTTGCAACTGGGTCATAGGGACCTGAACCACATACAGACCCTGCAAAATGGAATTCTGATACAAGGTCGTTCTGTTCAATGTATTTGTGGACAGCCATAGCTACAGAACCACCTTGAGAGTATCCTGTAGAGACACTTCTCCAGTCCTCTTCAAGTGGGCTCTTTGATATTGACTGGAAATATTGGATACCAGCTTTTACACCGTCAAGCACCTGGCGAGCAGTAAGAGTCTGTGAGAGATAGGGATGAGGCTCACCATGAGTAGCACCATATCCTTGATAATCAGGTATGATTACAAGATTCTCATATGCCAATCCTATACCATTGCTCTTTGCGCAGCAAGCGAGCATACCAACGTCTGACATGATAGAGTTCTTGTCATAGTTGGTAGGTCTCTCGGCATTGCTACCGATAGTTACGTGGCAACCGATAATTACATTGTTGGGATCAGGATTTGAGAAAATATTGTTGTAAGGCCATACCACGAGCGTAGAAAGCACGATAGGATTGCCGAAATGATCGATAGAATTATATCTGATAGTGGCGTATTGGTAACCCAACAATCTGTTCTTTCCGCCTGCCCCATCAGCACCGGTATCAAAGTTGGCACCCGACTGGTTAATGCACTCTTCCTGATACTCTTCAGCCATAGCTAACTGCTCTTGCAAATAGGTCAAGAATGCGGCATCGTCTGCATTGTTCTCAGTCGTCTGTTGGATGAGCAACTCATAATGTTCAATCAATCCGATAGAATCGATTTGTCCAACCTGCTCAAAATAGACATCCTCAGTAAGACCTGTTATGACGCCAGCTGTTGTTTGGTTTTCAGGCTGTTCTTCGCGTGTACATGCTACTAATGCCAATAGCAAAAGCGCAAAAATAAAGAATCTGTTTATTTTCATATTATATAAATAAAAGTGTTGTTAGTAATTACCAAAGTCATTAAAATATTCCCAAAGCATGACATCTCTTAAATCGTAGTAGTTTGCCATATTGTATACCTGCACATTTGAGCCTAAGGTGGAGGTGTTCAACTTCTTATATACGGTCAACAGGTCAACGTACTTGAATTCTTCGTATATACGTAGCAAATTAAGCGTGAATCTATCGCACATCCAAACGCCCAGCTCGCTGCTGAAATTATCAGCATACGACGACTCATCATCACTGGCTGCAGAGATGCCGAGCACCAATGGGATGCCTTCAATAGCTTTGACGACACTGCCCGAATAGCAAGGCTCGGTGAAGATCAGCATGCTTTGATATTTCTTATCCTCATACATCTTCCGCACTGTTGCCCCCAACTGCTCGTCAGTAAACTTCTCTGCTGTCTCTAACCAGCTGAACGATTTCTTCGTTCCATGTCCTGTCCAATATAAAAGCACGTTATCCGTGTCAGTAGACTCAAGCACGGTAGAAAGACGTTCGCTCCTATTCCCCACCAAGATATCCTCAATATCCTTGGTGCTGAGCGTATCGGCCCTGTAATCTATCACGACATCATGATACAGGTTTTCGCCATCGGGAGATACCTTTATGACCCCTTGATAGGGATTTTTAGGGTGATATGCGATGTCATCTCTCATAATCAGGATGATGTCATCGTCCGAGTAGAGGTTTTTCTTCAATGTTTGATATACATGCAGGAGGTCAGCCTGATGACGGTAGTTATACCACCCTTCTGACCCGCATATAAGAACTGCTTTGTTGCCGTCTGGGATGGAGGGCACATATTCTGAATCAGAACCATTCTCTATCTCGTCAAGCGATAGCTTCCAATCCCATGCGACGATATAGGAAAAATATCTGAAGCCAGTCTCATCAATGTAATCCAAAGCCACGGGGCGGCCTTTGTGGAGAGCCCAGTTGATATAGGTTCCCTTGACAAGAGAGGTATAGGACTCTGATGCAAATTTAAGGTAGCCGAGAGCCCCTACAGGATTGAGTTCAGGCAGCTTTCCCTCCTTCATGGGATCCAACACCAAATGCCTCAGTCCTGCATAGTCCCAAACTGCAGTGCTGGGCTCCCAATAAAAATCATCATCAGTATAATCCACATCAGTAGCCAAAGGCAAGTCGGAAAGCTTTGCCAAGACTTGGTTCAATGACACCTCTTTGCCTGAATAATGACAATATGCGAATGACATCAGCGTAAGCAGGAATGAGTCGTACAGCTGAGCATCTATAAGCATCGGCGATTCGCCAAAACGGGCCTGATAGGCTAAATAGAAACCCGTGTAGGGTGATGGATACATCGAGAAGCCCTCTGCCCCATCCACACGGTCGCCCAACGTCAAAAGCGATGAGTTCAGTACAGAGCCTGTGAAATAGACCTTTGGCGCCCCAGGGGTTGCCTTCGCCATCTCTAATACCGCTTTGGCTTCATCCGGATTATTCAACGCACAGATGACAACCTCTGTTTCGCTTTCACAAATCGTGCTGAAGGCGTCTTTCAGTCCTTGGGTATCAGCATATCGCACTCTATCAAGGATGTTCAGCTTCATCTCGTCGGCATAGTGTGCTACCCATTTATCGAATGTGCCACCATAGGCATTGCCAGCAGAGATCAGTGATATATCTTTTACCCCCATCGCCCCTACCTTGGCAAGAATGATGCGTGCTTGGGTCATGTCCATCTCCGATAGCGACCATAGGAAGGGCTCCTTGACTAAGACGCCAGCCGAGCCTGACGAATAACGACGGATGATCTCTTCCGATGAGGTCATGACAAACATCGGTATTCCCTTTTTATAGATGGTCCTTGCCACCATGTCGACATGCTCATCTTTGAGAGGGCCTACCAATGCCGCTACGTCGTTCCTATAATAGAGCTCGTTCGCAAATTTTCGGATATCCAGTGAGTTCTCGTCATACCACTCCAGCTCGAGCTTCACCCCTTCTGACAGGTCTATCTGCGCTTTGGTGACCACCTCCTCAAACATCTTGCTGATGCGGTCGTAGCGTGCCTTGTCGCTATCCTCACCGCTTAGAGGCAATACGACAGCCACCTTTGCCGTTGTCCATTCTGACGGGTCCTGCACCTCAACCAGCTCCATGCTGCTCTTGCCGCAAGCACTGAACAGAAGTGAGATAATCAATATAAACAAATATCTACTTCTCATACCTACCCTCCAATTTAATCGCCTGAGCATGAATTTCATCAGCTACAGGTTGTAGCATGCTGCTGTAGCTTTCTGGGATGACAAGCTCTACCCACCCCTCATCCATTCCGAATGTTCTATGGTGTGCCAGCCTCTCTTTTGACCAGTCCGTTATGCACGAGACAAGCACCCTGTCAAGGTGCTCTACACAAGAGAAGGGGACATCGGATGAGTAGGCCGACATGTCGGCAGTAACGCCCACCGTATAGAAGCTGCCAGGGTACTCCCTGCTGTATCTTAAAAAACCCATGACAGTTTCTCCGCATAATGGCAACACCATGTCGTAAAATTCACGGCATTCGGGTGCATCATAGATATATGCCAATGTGCTCTTATAGAATCCTTCAGTATCGTCTTCATTGATTGTGCTGAAGTCATACACATCGAAGTAGCCCTCTTTATTCTGGTTGAACCCATCTATAAACCCCTCTTTGCCCTCTCTGATGTAGCGGTATTTGCTGTTAGCTATGTAGATTTTTACACTTTCCACATCAGTCATTTTGCTCGCCACATAGCCAGCTTTATACATCGTGCCATAGAACGGCACATAGGCTGTATAGATGTCGGGATGAGTGAGGTCACCGTCCAGTACCAAGAGTTTTGTCGAGTCCGAGTCGACGACATCTCCCTCCTCAGCAGCACGGCGCAGATAAGCCGAATACTCATAATCGGCCGCAATGATGAGCCTTTTACGCCCCACCACATCGCTCTTCACCAGTTGCACGAGGGTCTCCACGCCATCCTTGAATGACGAGGGGAATATGGGACAAAAGGACAAGCCCAAGGAGTCTGTAGCTCTGAAAGCCCCCTGATAGATAAGCGCTTCCTTCGTCAGATCACCAATACCCGCAGGAGGGAACACCACTATCACCTGCATATCATTTCTGAACAGGGGAACATCTGCCCCCTCCTCCATGTTTTTACAACAAGAGGAGACCAGAAATGCTAGGCATAGTATGCGTATAAGGTATTTCATTCCCATTTTTACAATCTTACGTTCATCGTTATTGCTACTTCGCCTTTCGACAAACCATCTCGCCCAGGTATTCGGAATAGATGTCGCCATAGTTCGTATAGTTGTAGAGCGAGGCGTGGCTACCTGTCGTCTGGTTCACCACATAATAGAAAAGGTCTCTAAGGACGACATTGGGTTGTTCGAAGATTTTGGTCTGGAAAGCACGGGTAAAACCATTACTTAGGTATACGCCCAGCTCGTTGTCAAACATGTCGGCCTTTGAGGTCTCACTCTCATTGGCAGCCGTCATCATGAGCACGCCTGGGATGCCTTCGCACGACTCGGCCACCGAGCCGCTGAAGCAGGTCTCCATCACGAAGAAGAGCTTGCGGTATTTCTTTTTCTCGTGCATGGTTTCCAGCATCTTTCTCACATCCGAGGCAACGAACTCCCGTTCGTTATAGATGAGCGACTTGTACTCTCCATGTCCGCTCCAGAAGACAAATACATTGTCGTTCTCCGTAGCCTCCAAAACTACAGGGGTGCGTGCAGTCTTCACGCCCGTCATGATGTTATGGAGGTCCGATGAGTAGAGCTTACTCATCTGGTAGTCTATCTTCACGCCTTCATACAGGTTGTCACCGTCTGAGAGAATCTTCATCACACCAGGATATTTGTTCTTGGGATGATGGGCAATGTCATCCTCCATGATGAGTAGGATGTGGTCATCATCGAATCCCTGTGCCTTCAGCGCATGGTACATGGCCAAGGCATCGGCTTGGTGACGATAGTTGGACCACCCCGACGAACCCGCCACCACAACAGCATAGTTATCCTTATGCTCGGGGTAGGTACGGTTGGTAACATATTCCTCCAGTTCCTGTTCGTTGTAGACCTTCACGCTCCAGTCGTTGATGGTCGATACCGTACGGTCACTGCCATCGGCCGAGAAGTACTGCAGGGTAGCAAACTCACCGTTGTGCAGACGCCAGTGGCGATACACGGTCGATGTCACCGTACTGTGAAACTTCTGGTCAAACTCCAGTGTGCTCGATGCACCGGTAATGCCCAAAGGGAATCCCATTTCAAGCACCTTGAACGCATAGTGTACATCATGGTCAAACCATCCATATCCAAACTCCTTATCAGCGTCGACAATCTCAATGAAGTATTCCCATAGGGGCGATTGGCGGCAGCTACGGCCATAGGCATCGGTAGCATCCTCCACCAGCTCGCGTCCATCCACGAGCATGGCTTTGAGTGAGTAGTACACTAAGTATAGCGCATCAAAGAGTTGTGCCTCACCACCATGCGGATGTGTTCCAAACATGGCCTCGTAGGCAGGGATAAAGCCCGATGCGGGGTTGGCTGTAGGCTCCACGCCCTCGAATCCGCTTTGAACAGTCTTTGCCACCTCTTCGTTGACGCAGATGTCCGAGCAGAAGAGCGTTGGCTTGATATAAAATCCATGCTGCTCATAGGCGTATTCTTTCATGCGATCCATCGCCTCCTTCGCTTTGATCAGGTCACTTGCCTTGGAGGGGGCAAAGAAGATGTTGTGGATATAGATCTCGTTCTCGAAAGCTTCGTATTGCATGCGTATACCATCCTCTACAGTCGTCTGCTCATCGAGCACGCAGATGAGCGGTGTATCAAAGTCACGTTCGGTAGCCAAAAAACCAAACCAGTCGTAGAAGGTCTGTCCATACATGTCGTCGCTCGTGATAAGGCCCACCTTGTCGGATGTTGTGCCATCCAACAATGCAAACATCGCCTCCATCTGAATAATATCGCTCTGTGTAAGGAAGAACACATGATCAAGCTTGGCATAGATGCGTTGCAGTTCGGCACTGGTCGTGACAGGAAGGATCAGCATCTTCTTTTGGTCGCGGCAAGCACGAGCAGCAATGTCGACCTTTGCTGCACTCACGGGGCCTATCATCGCTGCATAGCCCTCGTCTGTAGCGACTGACTGCAGGTATGTGTCTATGTCGGACGCGTTCTCATCACGAAACTCCAGCTCCACCTTTACGCGACGCTCCATCCCCACCTGTGCACGGTGCATAATCTCTTGGACCCATGCAGCCGTACGTTCCCAATAGGGCAACAGATGAGTAGGGGCAACCACAGCAACCTTGAACACATCGGTATGGTAGGGCTCCGTAGGTATCTCTTCTCCTCTGTCGCATGCACACAACAGCACACAGCACAGCAGTCCTAAACAGATTTTAATATCTCGCATACTTCCTCTCTTCTTCTATAGCTTTGTCAATAAATTGTTCATATCGTTGTTTCCAAAACTCCGATGTCAACACGACATCCCAGTCTTCTTCACTCCAAATCTGGTCCTCATCTTCCCAATCGAAGAAAGTCTCAGTGCTGTTCCATGTCGGATTGAAGACAAACTCCACATACTCGCTGTCAAGTCCCTCGAAGCGTCGCTTGGGCAGCTGTTTCGTGGCATGCCATTGTTCCAGATATTCCTGCAAGATTGCATCGATACGTATATTTATTGAGAATGGGATGTTGTCGCTGATAGCTGAATAGTCATTGTCCATACCGATGGCCTGCATGAAGGTTGCCTCATACAAACCACTGTATGTGCCTATGTTGGCAGCTCCAGCCAAGGGGAATATGGTGTAATAGCTGAGCATGTCGTTCTGTTGGATACTGTCGACAATGGCTCGTGCCCTACGCTGCATGGTGAACCCCTTGAAGTCGTCAGCAAGGTAGTACACCGAGTCTACCTCACGCCCCTTGACGCTTTCGTACCCCTTCTTGAAACCCGCTATCGAACGCTCCAAGACGGGATCACCAGGCATAGCCGCAATGATGACCGCCCGCTGCTGCTCCACCATGGCACCCGCCAGATACGATGCGCCATAGCGCTCTATCTTTCCCGTGTGTAGCCATTCGGGAGCCCCTACGCCATCGTCTTCGAGGAGCAACACCTTCATCTTACCTTCCGGTGCATCGGAGTTGTAAAGTATCTCCTTGAACTCCGTGCCGACAAATATGGCCAAGGTGGTATCGTCTTGTGCTTCGTCCATAGTTATGTAATCTATCGAAGGCAACAACAGACTTCCTCCAAAGCTATCTGTATTGGCCTCGGTAGTCTGCAAGATACGTACTCTGCCTGGATACTCAATGGAGAATCTGGACACAGCACTCAGCACCTTGTCCAAATAGCCATTGTCACCAGGACCATTGGGAGGGAAGATGACCAGAAGCTCTGGTGTGTCGTCAATACCCTCCTCTTCGGGAAGAGGTGTAGGTATCTTCTTCTCGCACGAGAAGCATGCGAAGCAGAGAAGACCTAATAGTATTGTGTAGAGGGGTTTGTGCATGGGGTTGTGGGTTGTGGGTTGAGAGTTGAGAGTTGAGGGTTGTGGGTTGAGAGTCTAGAGACAACAGACAAAGCTCAAATTACGAGGTAAGAGGGCATGCCTTATGGCACACCCTCTTTATTGGTTTATGAGGTTATCTTACTTAATAGATTTGCACAAGCGTACGGGCATAGCATGGGAATAGTAATTGTATTTCTTGCCTGTCGGCCACGGCATTCTAACGATTGCGTAGCTTCCATCAGTAAAGTTCATCTTGAAAGCCTCAGTAGTAGACGTATTGGAATCTATATGTAAAGCAAGGTAGTAATACTGAGCATCATAATAAGCAGGAGTCCAATCACCGTTATCATTGTACTGTTTCGGCTCATAGTATCCTGAATCTCTACCATTAAAGCCGAGACATCCACCGATTTTAAATGCAGACGCTTTATCGATATTATCATAAGCATTCAGCATATCTATGATGGCTTGCATCTGCGCCCGGGTAGGTCGATCCCAACCCGTAGCAAATGTGGTGTAAGGGATAGTATAGTCGTAGTAATACCAATCGTTGTTATAGTCAGGTCCCACCTCTTCTTCCGGTGCTATATTATACACATTCTTAATGGGATTCATTGCATTAAAGAAAATCTTAATATCTTTTCCATCAGCAGTCTTTGTTCCTGCAAAGTTCTCAGCCAACCAGATGTTGTCCAGGATCTTCACTACGCGGTAGTCGCCTACCTTGTCCTGCTTCATCATTCTCTCGAAGAAAGGTACTATGGTGGTGCTCTGCGATTCGGTCTCATCATCTACGGGTGTAGTAGCGATGCGCATACCACGGATGTAGATCTCTGAAGCTTCACCAACGGTGGTCTCGCCCTTAATGGCTTCCACCCTAATCTTACCATTGGTGTTCACTACGCTGTGAGGGGGGAGGTAGTCATTACCAACGAACCAACCCATGTTCCACTTCACGTTACCATTGATGACGGGGTAGATAACCTTAACGGGGGCAGTCTCGTCCAACGCGGGGATAAACTCGTTACAAACACGAGCTACGGTCTTGTTGTTGTTCTCGCCAATCTTGATATCGGCAATCTGTGTGTCAAACACATCAAACTCGGGCAAACCATCGGTGATAACAGCCTGCACACCCAATTCGTATGATACGCCCTTGGTCACATCCTGGGCATACTGACCTGACTCGAAGTACTCCTGCATCAGCTCGGCACGCTCTCCATCCTCCACGAGGTCCCAAATAGGAATCAAGTTGTCCATATTGTCAATACCGATGAAGGTCCAGGTAGACTCATCATCGTTCAAGCTGGTAAACCAAGCGTTGGCTGCAGTCTTGGCACCATCGCCTACGAGGTCGCTCAGGTCGCTGAAGATAGCTGACGAGCCACCCAATGCTGAAATCTTGGTATTGCACGCACTTGAGTTGTTCTTGAAAGAGTTCTTATACTCATCCTTTACCTCATTTGATACATCAACAACACCTGAATAGCTCAATTTAGCAAAAGCGTCGAGGTTATACTCGTCAGAGATGTCTGAGGTGTTGATGGTGGTAGCAATGGTCAAGCGGCCACCCAAGGTAGCAGTCTTGATGACGTGGGTACCATAGCTGTCGAAGAGCTTCTTGAAACCTGCATTATCTGAGGGGTACTTGCGGTTCTCACCATTGATGGCCTTGTAGGCAGCTTTGGTCAAGCAACCCTCATCGAGGTCATCCCAGTAAGCCCACTCATCCTCGTTCAAGGTAATGGTGATCTGCTCCTTGTTTACGTCAACGAATGACATCGCATACTGATACTCCTCCTTGCTGTAGTTGTTCATATCGAACTTAGCGTTAGCCTCAGCCTCGATACCCCAGCTGCCCGAGAACTCGGCAGAGTTAGAGAAGTTGTTGCTGAGCTCCTTCACGGTGCTACCGGTGTAGGTGTTAAACTCTACCGATGCCGAGCTGGTAGGAGATTTCTGCACATAGTTCTCTTCGGTCAAGAGTTGTGCCTTAACAATCTGAGACTTGATGGCACGAGCACCAACACCAGTCACCACGTTGAAGCCATAACCCACACCATAGGTGATGTTACCCACTGACTCAGCAGAGAAGTTATCGTCAGAGCCACTCTTGGCCTTCTGCTTCAAGGTAATCACCTTGTTCTTGCTGTTGTCTTCGGGGAACACTACGGTCATGGTACCTTGACGCGCTTCGTCGGTCAAGTTGTCCAATACATAGAGCTTAATGGTGGCATTGCCATGACCGCTAACGGGATACACATAGGCAATTTCATCGCCCGCCTCATCGAGTTCGATTTTCCAATCCGAGTCACTTGTCACCTCAAAGGGGATGGTGTAAGCGTAACTCTCCAAACCTGTGCCAGTGGTTTGTGACTGCTCCAGCTCCTCGGGAATTGCAACGTTCGCTACAATATCCTTGTCAGAACATGAAGCCAAAAGCGCCAGGGCTGAAAACGCCCATACGCCCAGATTCATTTTCATGTAACGCATTCTTTTTTCTTTTTTAAAGGTTTATACTAATATTTATTATTCGTAGATATCCTCTGCCAGGATATAACCATCTGCTTTGCGAACATATCTCGCAGTGTTGTCGAGCGATTTCCAATAGTTGGGCTCATCATACAGGTCTTCTTCCGTGCCAACCTTTGTAAATCCGCTATAGGGCTTGCCATGGTCCTTCACCGAAGTCTGTGTCATCACAAGCACTTGCGCAGTACCATTCATGCCATAATACATTCCTTTGCCATTGTTGTCGCTTACGAAATGTTCTCCGTCGAAAGTAATGGCATAGTCCAGGATGTTGAAGGGATGATTATATCCTTGCTCTTTATCATCTTCATCATCACTGAGATATAACTCTCTGTATGTATCATATGAAAGTGGCTCATACTCGGTAGTTAACGAATACAATAAGCTGTAACCCTCCCAAGTTTTGTCAACGTTTTCTTCGATTTTCCCGTCTTTCAACTCTTTCTTATGATGTATGACCATATAGGGCTGCAAGTATTTCTCCTGACGAACTGTAGTATATTTGTTCTTTTCATACGAGCCGTAGGCAATTGCAAAAGTCTTTGGACTTTTAAAAGGATTATTTTTATCACACCATAGCAACAACTCCTCTAAAGGGAAATTCAGGCAGTATGCTTTTCCTCCAAAGTCCTATAGGGGTTTTCCTCATAGGAAATACTTCGTCCTCCATAGAGCATAGCAAACGTGTGACCAGCAGCAATGGCAATACGCTCCTCTACCAAGTTCTTGGCATAGGTCCACTTACCAGTCAAGTCGGTATTCTTCTCCTTGGTCAGATCTCCGTCTTTCGCCTTATAAATGGTCTGGTTTTGCGTGGCCGTCTTGATGAGCGACTTGTCGAATGATACGAAGTAGGCTTTATCCTTCTTCAAGGGGCCACCCGCAGGGCGTACACAAATCCAATAGATACCCTTCTTGTCCTTCACCAAATCACCAACATGATAGTAGGGCTCGCCATTGAAGCTATTCTCGCCCACTACAGCTTCGGGTACGAAGCGAAGCTGTCTCAAACCGGGCATCTGCACGAGGTCTACATCGATTACGGCATAGCAGTTCTCCTCGTTCACGGCACGATAGGTCAAGGTACCTACGCCATCGTGTGACCAGGTGTCACCATTGAGACCCTCATCGGGCACGATGCTAAGGAAATAGCTCTTGGCATGGTCAGCACCGGTAGAGATTATGTTGCGCACGTCGCTCTCGGCCTCACTTACTTCTACACCCTCGGCAGGAGTGAAGGTTGTGCTCTCCCAGTTGTCGGGGAGCTCATCGATGAGCGCCAAGGCACGGTATACGCTGTTGGC
>CANBEE010000044.1 GCA_947367415.1 uncultured Bacteroidales bacterium | reverse complement strand
GATACAACAAGGAATCCATTCCCGTTGTTCTTTACCGCTGAATTTTATTTTTATTAACTAAGTAAGAATCTATTTATGCGTCATGATGTCCACCACCATGCGATTGGTCTCCTGCATAGCTTCACGCCCAATGCTCGTAAGGTTCTGTATACTGCGATCCACATCATCATCGATGATACCTTCAAGACTGCTAACCGAGCAGTCCTGCATGGCCAGCATGGCCGACAACATAGCCGTACCTACGCCACTCGACAACTTCAGAGAACAACCTGGTTTTGCACCGTCACAAATCATGCCAGTCAGGTTGGCTATCATATTCTTTACAGCTGAAGCAATCTGTGCGTACGCCCCCCCCATCATATAGGTAAGAGCACAACACGAACCGGTGGATGCTACAATACACCCACACAGAGCCGAAAGGCGTCCCAAGCTCTGCTTGATATAGATAGCAGTAAGGTTGCTCAATGCTAAGGCACGAATGAAGCTATCATGTGCGACCTTATGGTCACGGGCATACACAGCAACAGGAACTGTAGCAGCAATACCCTGATTGCCACTGCCCGAATTGGACATCACTAGAATCGGAGCACCCGACATACGGGCATCACAAGCAGCACAGGTATAAGCCATAATGTGTGCTAAAGTGCCATTACCAACCATCGTACAATTTGCATTGTTGGTCAGCATAACACCCAGGCGGTGACCATAATTGGCAGCCAAAGACTTCTCAGCAGCTGCCATATTCATCTCGGCAGATTCCTCTATGAAAGCAATCTCCTCGATGGGAGCTTCTGTGACAAAATCATAGATACGGCGCAAAGAAAGCTTCACTGAGGGTTCAGCTACAACATCCGAAATAGTAGAGCTTCCCAGTTCAGGAGAGTTTGCATCAACAAAACGGGTATGTTCGCCACAGATGACAGCAGTCTTGGTGCTATTACCAGCATATGCACATACCTTAATATATAATCCGTCGGGGGCATCTTCCTTCAGACGTATTGCTATTCGCCCTTCATTAATATATTGCTTGCCTTGCTCCACTGCCTCGGGTGTAACATCCTTGAGAACCTCAAGTTGATAGCTACTTTTACCCACTAACATACCCAATGCTATGGCAATAGGCAGACCTATCATTCCTGTACCGGGAATTCCCACTCCCATAGCATTCTTCAACACATTCATACTCAATTCCACCTCGACCCGTTCAGGCAACATGCCCAAAAGCTCAGCAGCACGAGCAGCACACAGAGCAACCGCAACAGGTTCGGTACATCCCATGGCAGGCACTACCTCATGGTGCAACAAGTCAATTATTTGTCGGCGTTCTTCTACGGTAAGCATTGCTGTTAATTATTTTGCGTCAGTTCTTTTATTTATGCAAAGATACGACAATCGATGGAATAAAATCAGGTTACGGACAATAAATATCAGAAATTGCTGCGATAAAAAGCAAATAATTGGATATTACAATCGCCATTTCATTTTTTTATACTACTTTTACAGCGCGTTTTGTTCCGAAGCCCTCATGCGGGGTGTAGGATGAAAAGGGAATCGGGTGAAAGTCCCGAACAGTCCCGCTGCTGTAAGCTCACTAGAAACGCTGTCCAATCATACTTTGCCACTGCCTCTACGAAGGTGGGAAGGCGGACAGATGGAGTAAGTCAGAAGACCTGCAAAACGAGAGAGATGAGATTTCCGCCCTGTTCTTTCGAGGAAAGAGAGCTTGGCAATGTTGTTATTCATACCGTTACGAACGTGAATAAAAACCTACAGAGAGTCCTTATGGGCTTATTGGCTCTATCTGTGACAACCACCTACGCCACCACCGACGTAGCGCAGGATTCCCTGCGTACCATCGATGAGGTGGAGATAACCGCCCGCCCACTGAGCAAGCAGGTTTCGTCCATATCGCCCACACAACAGATGAGCGCTGAACAGCTCAAAGCCATCGCCGCCCACACGGCTGCTGATGCCGTACGCCACTTTGCCGGCACCAACGTCAAGGACTACGGAGGCATTGGCGGACTAAAGACTGTATCTGTACGTGGGCTCGGAGCTACACATACGGCAGTAAGCTACGATGATGTAGTAGTGAGCAACTGCCTGGCCGGACAAATCGACTTGGGGCGCTTTACCTCAAACAATTTGGGCAACATCGCCCTTCATATAGGACAGAGCGACAACATGCTGTCTACAGCACGTGCCCTTGCCTCAGGAAGCCTTGTGAGCCTAAGCAGCCATCAGCCCAAGTGGGAAGGCAAATGCTACACCTTCGAGAGCACTTTACAGTACGGCTCTTACGGATTTATCGAACCTGCGATAAATTATTCCCGCAGGTTCGGCAAACGTACCTGGAGCAGCCTCAACGGAAGTTTCTCCAATGCCCACGGTCACTACCCCTATACCCTGACCAATGGCACAAAGGTCACCACGGAGCAGCGTACCAATACCGACATCACCCAGTTTCTGGGCGAGTGGGACCTGCACCACCAATTTGCCGACAACAGCGAGCTCCACACCAAGCTCTATGGCTACGCTTCTGAACGAGGGCTCCCCGGTGCCGTCATCCTATACAATAACAACAGCACCGAGCGTCTGGCCGACCGCACCCTCTTCTTCCAAGCACGCTACTCCAAGCAGTGGAATCCTCACTGGCAACTGCGCACCATTGCCAAATACACCTACGGATGGAACCGCTATACCGACACCAATGTCAAGTATGCCGAAGGCAAGCAGGTCGACGAGAACCTACAGCACGAATACTACGCACAGACCACCCTACTCTACCGTCCCACGCTGGCGTGGAGCTTCTCCTTAGCGCAGGACGGATTCATCAACACGCTGGAGAGCAATCTACCCTCATGTCCCTTCCCTATTCGCTACACCTCACTCACCGCTCTGCAGGCACAATATCGCAACCATTGGCTCCATCTACGCGGTATCTTGCTCGGCACTCTCATCAATGAGGTATCAACAAAGATTCAGAATTCAGAATTCAGAATTCAAAAGGAACTCACCCCCACCCTCAGCGCATCGCTCCGCCCCTTGAGCGACATTCCCCTCTACCTGCGGCTGATGTACAAGCACACCTTCCGCATGCCCACCTTCAACGACCTCTACTACTTCCGTAGTGGCAACAAGGACCTCCGCCCCGAGCGTGCCCGCGAATACAATCTCGGTCTTACGTGGCAGGCGCCCCAGTGGGGAGCACTCACATCGCTCACCCTCACCGCAGACGGATATTTCAACAACGTTACCGACAAGATAGTAGCCTTCCCCACCACCTATGTATGGAAGATGGCCAACTACGGCCGTGTACATATCACAGGACTCGACGCCACGCTCGATGCCCAAATGCGTCTGAGCCATCACATCGGGCTCAACCTCGGTGCCAGCTACACCCTGCAACACGCCATCGACGTCACCAACCCCGGCGATCAGAGCTATGGCATACAGCTTCCCTACACCCCTCTGCATAGTGGAAGCACCCGTCTGCTGCTTTCAACCCCTTGGGGCAATGTAGGGTATTCCACACTTTGGTCGGGACAACGATATAGCATGTCAGACCTCTCACCACGCTACCATCTAGCCCCCTATATGGAGCACACGCTAACACTTTTCAATACCTTCACCACACGCCACACCCTGCTCACCGCTCGCGCTGAAGCCATCAATTTCACCAATGCGCAGTATCAGGTTATTCAGTATTATCCTATGCCGGGTCGCCAGTTCAGATTGACGCTCGGTATAAAACTCAAGGACTAATTCCACTACAGCAATATGAAATATCCATACACCCTACTTACCCTATGCATCACCTTATTCACCGCCTGCCATAGCGGCACCAAGGCGACATCTCCCGATGCCGACACCCTTGTGATGCGACACGCCCAGTATCTCACGCTCATTGCCCATCCCGACTATACGGAAGTGCAGATACGTAGTCCCTGGGACGAGAACAAGCTATTGCAAACGGTATTTCTGCAACCCGAGAATTTGGAGCACTCGGAGAACTCCGACAACACTGAGTATACTAAAAAAAGCAGCCACTCCTCCAAGCCCATCATCCTTCTGCCACGCCGGGCACTCTCTTTCACTGCCACCCACAGTAGCCTCATCGAGGAACTGGGTATGCTCGATGCCCTTGCTGGAGTTTGCGAAGCTGAGTACATCGCCAATCCGCGAATTCGCGAAGCATTGGAAGCGGGGCACATCATCAATATCGGCAGTGCCATGACCCCTGACCGCGAGCGCATCATTGGCCTCGATGCCGACCTCATCCTGCTCTCACCCTACGAGAATGCCAGCACCTATGGCAACCTCGAGAGCTTAGGCATCCCCATCATCCAGTGTGCCGACTATATGGAGACCTCCGCATTGGGGCGTGCCGAGTGGATACGATTCTATGGTCGACTCTTCGGTAAGGGACACGAGTCCGACTCGCTCTTCTCCGCCATCGAAGCCCAATATCATACCCTAAAAGCCATCACCGACAGCCTTCCCGCACAGCAATGCCCCACCGTACTCTTCGACACGCAGAACGGTTCGGCATGGTACGTACCAGGAGGGCGCAGCACCATGGCACAGCTCATTGCCGACGCCGGCGGCCGTTATCTCTTCAACGATAACGCCAAGAGCGGCTCCGTCCCCCTCTCCTTCGAAACCGTACTTGAGCGTGGCCAGCAAGCCGACGTATGGCTCATCCGATACAATAATAGCCGCCAACGCATGCGTCTACCGCACCTCGGGCAAACCTACCAACCCTACACTCTCTTCAGTGCTTATCAAAACGGGAATGTCTATGGGTGCAACTCCGCCGAGCTCATCTTCTACGAAGAGACGCCCTTCCACCCCGAGCGCCTCCTACGCGACTACATCAAGATACTGCACCCCGCATTACTACCGAATGACACACTACGCTATTTCCATAAATTATAATGAAGAAAATATCCAGAACACATAATTGTCAATTGTTAATTGTCAATTGTCAATTCATATTAAGCCTCTGCATCGTGACTCTTTTTCTCGCCAACGTGCTGTATGGTTCCGTACGTATTCCGATGAGCGAGGTCATCCATATCCTCTTCGGTGGCGAAGCCTCCAAGGCCGCATGGGAATACATCATCCTGGAGTCACGCCTGCCCCAAGCACTCACAGCTCTACTCTCAGGAGCCGCTCTCTCCGTATCGGGCCTGATGCTGCAAACAGCCTTCAATAACCCGCTGGCTGGCCCCGACATCCTCAGCATCAACTCCGGTGCCGGACTCGGTGCAGCCATCGTGCTTCTTCTCTTTGGCGGACTCATACCTGCTGGCAACCTCTTCTTCGGTGGGTCGATTGCTCTTGTAGGTGCAGCCTTCGTGGGTGCACTGCTCGTAACGTTTCTCATACTACTCTTCGCCTCCCACCTGCGCAGCCACACCATGCTGCTTATCGTGGGAATGATGATAAGCTACATTGTGTCGTCAGCCGTATCGCTGCTCAACTTCTTCTCTACAGCCGAGGGGGTGCAATCCTATATGATGTGGGGCATGGGCAACTTTGGCGGCGTTTCGCGCCACAGCCTTCCCCTCTTCGCGACTTTCATCCTTATCGGACTTGCCATCGCCGTTTGCCTCATCAAACCGCTAAACGCTCTGCTCCTCGGTGAACGCTATGCCGAGAATTTAGGCATCAACATTCGTCGCACAAGAATGTTGCTACTCCTCGCCACAGGCCTGCTCGTGGCTGTCACCACCGCTTACTGCGGACCTATTAACTTCATAGGATTGGCCGTACCACATATGGCACGTCTGCTTTTGGACACGGGGAATCATCGAACACTACTTCCTACTACCATGCTCTGCGGTGCTGCCATCGCCCTGCTGTGCAACCTCATCAGCACCCTGCCTGGCGACAATGGTCTGCTCCCACTCAACGCCATCACCCCCATCATCGGTGCCCCCATCATCATCTATGTCATCATCAGTAGACGCAAGAGTTTCAATTGACACTATCGAGATTTACCTCTCCACAACACCTATTCCGTGGAGGCCGTCCATCTTGATGACGAAGGGGGTGGAGCTATGCACATGGCGCACCAGCGGACTCTCCCACACGGTGGGCAGAGCATCGAGGGAGGCACGATCAAAATGCTCGCGAGATTGGCCTCCGTCAATGGTGAGGTAGCCTACACCGAACGAGGTGAGGTTTTGGAAGAAGTGGGTTCCCTGCGATGGCTCTATATGATGTCCGTCAGCGCTGACCTCGGCAATGAGGCGCACGGCCGAGATATCGGCCCACTCCACGGGAACGCCCAAAGCGATGTCGGAGCTGCCCCAGCGCCCCTCACCGATGAGAATATAGCCGCGCCCCTCGGCAGCAAACGCCTGGTTGAGCTGGCGTATCTCGGCTGCGATGGTGCGGTTGGAGGCCATGCCGAAGGCACCCTCCCTGAGATAGATTATATCGTGTACATCGGTAACAATACCATTACCGAGCGAGCGGGATGAGTAAAGAAGCAAATTCTCCTTGGGTATGGTAGTCAGGTCCTCCTCAATGCACTCGCGAGCACTCACAATGGGACGTATTTGAAGGGGATAGAAGATGCCCTTTAATGGAGAATTTTCCTCAGTCCGTTGGCCGTTGGCTGTTGGCTGAAAACGCACTGCAAACTCTATCTCTACGGGGCGGCGCATCTCGTTGGCTCCGTATTGCAGCACCAGCTGCACTATCTTGGCCAAGGGGAAGGCTTCGTAGCGCAGCACACCGGCAAAGGTGATGAGTTTGCGTCCACGCATGTAGGGTGTGTCGTATATCATGTCGTCGTCGCGCACATAGGTGGAGCCTATCCAGTCGAGCGTGCCGTCGGCATCGGCCTGCCGCACGGGGAGCTGCACGAGGTCGAAGGACTCGTCGGACGATACGGGGCGGTCTGCCGCCTCGAGGTCGAGGGCGAGGAAGGTGGTCTGGGTATCCTTAAGCGCCAATTGCGTATCGCTCGTCTGCAAGGCATTATCGGGATAGGCAGGGGAAATACGTAGCGACTTGCCACCGTCGACGATATGTTTGCCCAGTCCGAGGGCGAGGTTGACGACACCCTCATCGGCAGTCTCCTCACCTACGGGGTAGAAGTTGATGGAGCGGGCCACGCCCGAGCAGTGGGGATAGAAGCGGGTGCCGTGGCTGTCGCCCACCACCTCTTGCAGGATGATGGCCATCTTCTCCTGGTCGATGACGTTGGCTGTGGCACTCATGTAGGCCTTGGAGCCGCTATAGTATACCGAAGCATACACACCCTTGATGGCCTGGGCGATGTGTTGTGCCATGGCATGGCTATCGGCACGGTCGGGGATCATGTAGGTGGCATACACGCCGGCATAGGGCTGGTAGTGTGAGTCTTCGAGCAGCGATGAGGAACGCACGGCCACGGGGCCTCCCACCACCTCGCAGAAGGTTTGTATGTCGCCCAACAGTTCCTCGGGGAGCGGTGTGGCAAGGAAGGCTTGCAGGATGGTGTCGTCAGAGGCGTCGGAAAGCGCCACCTGGTAGAGGCCGCCCTTCTCCATGAAGCGGTCGAAGATGTCGGTACATAGCACCAGAGTCTTGGGGATGCGTATCTCCACGTCGGGCAATGACTCGAACACGGCGTGCTTCTTCAGTATATGGTCTATGAAGGCGATGCCGCGGCCCTTGCCTCCAAGCGAGCCTTCGCCGATGCGGGCAAAGTGTGAGAAGCGGTCGAAGCGGCCGCGCAAGTACTCGGCCACCACGCCACGATTCTTCATCTTACGGTAGCGCACGATGGCATCGAACACCACCTGGCGGTGGCCCAGCACATCGTCGTACTCGTCTTGGGTGATGCGCTTGAGAAACTCCGACAAAGGGAACATGGCACGCGAGCAGAGCCAGCGCGAGATGTGGTTGCGGGCCGTGTGGTATACGAAGGAGTCTTCGGGGATGTTGAAGATGTTGTCCTGCAGCTCGCGCAGGTTGTGCACGCGTGCCACCTCGGCACCGGTGCCGGGGTCGCGGAATACGAGGTCGCCGAAACCGAAGTGCTGCTCTATGCGGTCGCGCAGGTCGATATTCATCTTCTTGGAGTTCTTGTCTACGAAGCCTGCGCCCACCTCGGCAGCCAGTTGGCGGTTGTTGCTCTCGCTCGACTGCATGATGAGGGGCAAGAACTCGTCGCAGGCGCGTATCTTGCGCATCAGCTTCACGCCAGCCTCAGCATCCTTGGGACCTCCCTCGTATAGGGGGAAGCGCACGTCGGAGATCACGCCCAGCGTATTGCCCGGGTAGCGGTCGTAGAGCAGCCATGCCTCCTCGTAGTTACGTGCCAGCACGATCTTGGGGCGGCCTCGCATGCGGAGCGTGGCCTGGTGGGCATTGAGCGCCTCGGTGGCAAAGGCACGGCTCTGCTCGAGCACATATTTATAGAGGTTGGGGAGTACGGAGGAGTAGAAGCGGATGGAGTCTTCCACAAGGAGTATCATCTGCACGCCACCCTCGCGGGTGTCGTGGTCGAGGTTCATCTTGTCCTCCATGAGCTTGATGATGGAGAGTAGCAGCTCGGTGTTGCCCAGCCAGCAGAAGACGTACTCGAAGAGGCTGAGGTCTTGCCGCTCCATGTAGCGGGTGATGCCGTGCGAGAAGGGGGTGAGCACCACCAGAGGCGTGTCGGGGAACTGCTCCTTGATGCCTCGCCCGATGTCGAAAGCGTCGGAGTTGTCGGTGCCGGGCATGCATATCACCAGCTCGAAACGCATCTGCTGTAGCGCCTGTGTAGCCTCCTCCTGGGTACTCACCTGCGTGAAGCGTGGCGGATAGCGCAAGCCCAGGCGGGTGTACTCCTCGAAGATTTTCTCATCGATGCGTCCATCATCCTCCAACATAAAGGCATCGTAGGGATTAGCCACCAGCAACACGTTAAATACGCGTCGCGCCATCAGGTTTACAAACGAGGTATCCTTCAAGAAAGGATTGAACTGTGCCAGATGCTTTTCCATAGTGCCTTTTGATAAATACAGATGCTATGTTAAAATTTTGTGCCGAAGTTAGCGATTTTTTTCAAAAACACCTTATATTTGCATACAAAATGCGAACGATTCGTGTTTATACATTGTAAAAACTAATAAAACGCAGTGTTATGAAGATTCAAGAAATCATTCAGGATCTTGAGCGCAAGCACCCGAACGAGCCCGAGTACATACAGGCCGTGACCGAAGTGCTGCACTCTGTTGAGGAGGTTTATTACCAGCACCCCGAGTTTGAAAAAGCTAAGATTATTGAGCGCATGGTAGAGCCCGACCGCATCCTTACCTTCCGCGTCACTTGGGTTGACGACAAGGGTGAGGTGCAGACCAATCTCGGCTATCGTGTGCAATACAACAACGCTATAGGCCCCTACAAGGGAGGTCTCCGTTTCCACGCATCAGTGAACCTGAGCATCCTGAAGTTCCTCGGCTTCGAGCAGACCTTCAAGAATGCCCTCACCTCGCTCCCCATGGGTGGCGGCAAGGGAGGTTCGGACTTCTCGCCCCGTGGCAAGAGCCAGAACGAGATCATGCGCTTCTGCCAGGCTTATATGACGGAGCTGTGGCATAACCTCGGTCCCGATACCGACGTGCCTGCTGGCGATATTGGCGTAGGCGGTCGTGAGGTAGGTTATCTCATGGGTATGTATAAGAAACTCACACGTGAGTGTACGGGTGTGATGACGGGTAAGGGCCTCGACTTCGGCGGTTCGCTCATCCGTCCCGAGGCTACCGGCTATGGCGGTCTCTACTTCGTGAACCAGATGCTCGCTACCCGCGGCCTCGACATCAGTGGCAAGACCGTTGCCATCAGCGGCTTCGGTAACGTGGCATGGGGCGCTGCCCTCAAGGCTACCGAGTTGGGTGCCAAGGTGGTGACCATCAGCGGTCCCGACGGCTATGTATACGATCCCGACGGCATCAGCGGCGAGAAGATAGAATACATGCTCGAATTGCGTGATTCGGGCGACGATATCGTGGAGCCCTATGCAGAGAAATACCCCTCGGCAACCTTCTACCCCGGTCGCCGTCCTTGGGAGCAGAAGGTGGACATCTGCCTCTGCTGTGCTACACAGAACGAGCTCAACGGTGAGGATGCACAGCGCATCATTGACAACGGCGTCATCTGCGTGGGCGAAATCTCCAACATGGGATGCACCCCTGAGGCCATCGAACTCTTCCTGGAGCACAAGATGCTCTACGCCCCCGGTAAGGCCGTGAACGCAGGTGGTGTGGCTACCAGCGGACTCGAAATGAGCCAGAATGCCTGCCATATCTCGTGGAGCGCTGCCGAAGTGGACAAGAAGTTGCAGTACATCATGTACTCCATCCACGAACAGTGCGTGAAGTATGGCAAGCAACCCGACGGATACATCAACTACGTCAAGGGAGCCAACATCTCCGGCTTCATGAAGGTAGCCAATGCTATGTTGGCGCAAGGTATCTATTAATACCGGAATTTAGCATTGACGTTACGCTAACGTTTACATTTTAATTTTGAAGAACAGAGGACTTTGCTTTGCATGGGCAAAGTCCTCTTTGTTTTGCCCCAACGTATAAAAACCATCAATTCGTTGGCAAAACGGGATATAATCATTAATTTTGCAGCCTTTTAAGGTAAAAAGATAGGATTATATATATGACAACCCGACAGATTGAGATAATGGACACTACGCTGCGCGATGGTGAGCAGACCAGCGGTGTATCGTTCGTACCCCACGAGAAACTTTCCATTGCACGCTGCTTGCTCGACGACCTCCGCGTTAACCGCATCGAGGTGGCTTCAGCTCGCGTGTCGGACGGTGAGGCCGAGTCGGTCAAGGCCATCTGCGACTGGGCTGCCCGTGCTGGAAATATCGACAAGGTAGAGATTCTCGGCTTTGTCGACGGCACTACTTCGGTTGACTGGATACGCCGTTGTGGCGCCCGTGTGATGAACCTCCTCACCAAGGGTTCGCTCAAGCATTGCACCGAGCAACTCAAGCGCACGCCCGAGGAGCATATCGCCGACATACGCCGCACTGTAGCCTATGCCACCGAGCAGGGCGTAGCGGTGAACGTGTACCTCGAGGACTGGAGCAACGGCATGAAGAACTCGCCCGACTATGTGTTCCAACTGATGGACGGTCTGCGGGATTGTGGCATACGCCGCTTCATGCTCCCCGATACCCTCGGCATTCTCAATCCCATGCAGGTGCAGAAGTTCATGGGTGTGATGGTGGAGCGCTACCCCGACACCCACTTCGACTTCCATGCCCACAACGACTACGACCTTGCTGTGAGCAACGTGTATGCCGCCGTGCTGGCTGGTGCCAAGGGCCTCCATACTACGATCAACGGACTGGGCGAGCGTGCGGGCAATGCCCCCTTGGCCAGCGTACAGGCTATCTTGCGCGACCACTTCGGTGCCGAGACCTCCATCAACGAGGAGCGCCTCAACGACGTGAGCCGCCTCGTAGAGTCCTACTCGGGCATCACCATTCCCGCCAACAAGCCCATCGTGGGCGAGAACGTCTTTACTCAGGTGGCAGGCGTACATGCCGACGGCGACAACAAGAACAACCTTTACTGTAACGAGCTGCTCCCCGAGCGCTTCGGCCGCAAGCGCGAGTATGCCTTGGGCAAGACCAGCGGTAAGGCCAACATACGCAAGAACCTCGAAGCCCTGGGCCTCGAACTCGACGATGAGGCCATGCGCAAGGTCACCGCGCGCATCATCGAGCTGGGCGACAAGAAGGAGGTAGTCACACAGGAAGACCTCCCCTACATCATCTCTGATGTACTGAAACACTCCGTGGAGGATGCCCGCGTGAAGCTCCTGAGCTACTACGTCACCCTCTCGCAGGGCCTCAAGCCCATGGCTTCGCTCAAGCTGAGCATCGGCGACCAGGTGTACGAGCAGAACGCCAGTGGCGACGGACAGTACGACGCCTTCGTGCGTGCGCTCCGCAAGATTTATAAGGAAACATTGGGTCGCAAGTTCCCTATGCTTACAAACTACGCCGTCTCTATCCCCCCTGGCGGCCGCACCGACGCATTCGTGCAGACCATCATCACGTGGGAGCACGAGGGCAAGACCTTCAAGACCCGCGGCCTCGATGCCGACCAGACGGAAGCAGCCATCAAGGCCACCATCAAGATGCTCAATATCATTGAGTGAGCGTCTGTCCCAACTCATCGCTTTACATAGATCAAGCTGCTTCCCCGCCCGATGGCGCGGATGCCCGATGCCTCTTCTTTGCGCACCTTGCGCAGCTCCACGGTGGCGGTCGACAGGGACAGCTCGTTCAGATTGGCATAGTCGCGAGTGCGCATATAGCCGTGCTCTTCGATGAAGGCAATGGCGCGACTGATGCGCTCCTCCAGCGTGTAGGGCGAGCGCTTGATGCGGCTCTGCCGGCCACGCTCGAGCGTGCATTGGCTGCGCACGGCCTTCACCAGTGCCTTGTCGGCTCGGTAGTGCACGCCGTTCACCTCGATGCTCTGCGCATTGCGCTGCGGCTCGTTCTCTGCAAACGCATCCTGCTCCTTGTCTTCGCACACGCCTATCGTGGCCTTGAAGGTGCCAATGCCGTCAATCGTCACGGCGCAACCGTGTGCCATGAGGCGGGCTAGCGATGTGGCTGCCTGACTGAGCACCTGCTTTGCCGTAGCTTCGCTGATGCCGTAGCCCGGTGTAGAGATTTCCTTGATAAACTCGGCCATCGTCACCCGACGCGACGTCTCCATGCGGTAGTATGCCTTGTTCTCACTGTCATCATTGATGCTCTTGAATTCTTGTTTGATGTATTTTGCCATAAGATGGGAGGTTTAAGTTCTTTTTTTGTTTACTCCGTAAAGTTACGAAATATTTGCCCGAAAAGCAAGTTTTCATCACAGAAAAACTTGCATAACCGTGGATATTTAATGAAATATTCGTGGATACGTAAGTAAATATCCGCGGATATTTGAAGAATTCGGTAAGCGGCGCAGGACTTTTCGTTCCATCTATTGAAGGTATTCTGCTTGTCCATTCCACTTATTCAGAAAAGAAAAATATAAAGTTTGCGCGATAAAATGTAAAATATATTTGTCATTACGGAAAATATACTTACCTTTGCAGCGTGAATCTTACGTAAGAGAGTTTTGTTTAATGTACAACCTCAAAAAATGTATGCTATGAAGAAGAGTTATTTGTTGCCCGTAGGCTTTAAGAAAGCAGGGCTTTGGATGGTGGTGCCGTTCTTGGTGCTCAGTGCGCTTTGCCTGTGCGAGGTGTTGGACGATACGGCCATTAGTCTTCCGATGCCGGCCTTGTGCTGTTGGGATGGTTGGTTCTGTATGACAAATACAGGCATCATGATTGAAATTGCAATGTTAGGACTGCTTCTTTCGCTTGTTTTCATCGCCCTTTCACGCGAACGTGATGAAGATGAGATGACAGCGCACATCCGTATGCAGTCGTTTGTGTGGAGCACTTGGGCTACATCAATCATTATCGCTCTAAGTATCCTCTTTGTGTTTGAAGGACATTTTCTGTATTTTATGTTCTTGGCAATGTACCTCTACCTGATGCTGTACATCGTGAAATTTAACCTCGCCATGCATCGCGAGAGAAAGGAGCAGCGATGAAGAATACTATCCGTGTGGAGCGTGCCATCAAGGACATCACGCAGCAGGACCTTGCCGTGGCAGTAGGCGTGAGCCGCCAGACAATCAATTCCATTGAGGCAGCTCGCTACGTGCCCTCTACCGTGCTGGCGCTGAAGATTGCCCGCTACTTCGGCAAGGCCGTCGACGAAATCTTCACGCTCGAAGAGGGGGATTAAGTGCGACAAGCGCCATCTATCACAGGACAGCCTCGGGTGTCCCGAGGTTGTCCTTGTTTATTCGCTGAGGTTCTTCTACTTATAAGAATCAGGGACAGCCGGTCATCCTAATCGAGGATAATGATAGG
>CANBEE010000043.1 GCA_947367415.1 uncultured Bacteroidales bacterium | reverse complement strand
ATTTTTATGCTCATCCAGACACTACGCAGAAACTTTGTAAGCAGCAGCCCCTTCGTAAACTGGATCAAGCACAACAGCCGCATTGTAATTTTTCTTGTATGTCACAGAATTCAAATCAAACAGAATATCTTTTGCGCGAACGGTATAATTTTCATCAAGAATAATTGGACCGGAAACAGCATAGTAAACATCTTTTTTTTCTGGACTTGCGATTCCGATTCTCACAGAGTTTCGTGAAAATTCACCATCAACAGAAGGCATAATCAATGGTGCCTGAGGATTTCTTTTATGAATACTAAAATCTATATCCATATTCCCCTGACAGACAGAATCAAAAAAGATTCCTACCTTTGCAAACACATAGATGACCATAAGGGTTCCGGCATGGAAGTGCCGGGATTCTTTTTTGTTTCGCTCCCGCGAAAAGGGCATCCATGTTGCGCAAGTGATAAAAAAGTATAAATCTAACATATAAAGGACAATATTATGGCATACATGTCACAAGAGGGCTACGACCAACTGGTAGCCGAACTCAGAGAGTTGGAAAGTGTAAAGCGCCCCGAGATCTCTCGCCAAATCGCAGAGGCACGCGACAAGGGTGACCTCTCAGAGAATGCCGAGTATGATGCTGCCAAGGAGGCACAGGGCATGCTTGAGATGAAAATCAACCAACTGAAGCTGACCATCAGCGAAGCACGCATTATCGACACCAGCAAGCTCAAAACCGATACCGTACAGGTACTCACCAAGGTGGAGCTGAGAAACACAAAGACAGGCATGAAGATGTGCTATGCTCTCGTCCCCGAGAGTGAGGCCAACCTCAAAGCTGGGAAAATCTCTGTCAACACTCCCATCGCACAGGGCTTGCTTGGCAAGAAACCCGGTGACATTGCCGATATCAAGACTCCCGGTGGCATGATTAGCCTCGAGGTATTAAGCATCAGTATCGCATAAGGCTATGGCAAGTATATTCAGCAGAATAGTAGCTGGTGAGATTCCCTGCTACAAAGTGGCCGAAGACGACAGATTCTTCGCTTTCCTTGACATCAACCCTATGGTCAAGGGTCATACGCTTGTAATCCCCAAGCGCGAGGTCGACTATATCTTCGACCTTGAGGACGACGAGCTGGCTGGCCTCCACCTCTTTGCCAAGAGGATTGCCAAGGCACAGAAAGCTGCCTTCCCCTGCCAGCGCATCGGCATGGCGGTGCTGGGCATGGAGGTTCCCCACACGCACATCCACCTCATCCCACTGCAGAGGGAGAGCGATATGCTGTTCAGCAATCCCAAGCTATCGTTCACTCCCGAAGAGTTTGAGGAGATAGCAGCAAAGATACGCGAGCAACTGTAACAGCCGGTATCTTATCATATAGCGAGGGTGTGTCAATCGTTCATGACACACCCTCGTCGCTGTTTCTATAGCCGCTTGTATGGAACTCTCAATCCTCCTTCTTGGAGAAGTAGCGGTTGAGCAGGCGTATGGGAAGCCATACGGAGAGTGCGCTCACCACGAGCACGGAGAAGAATACGAGGATAATATCCTGGAACTCGACCCTCACGGGGTAGGCATCGACCACGAACTGTCCGTCGCCACCCAAGCCGATGATTCCGAACTTCTGCTGCAGCAGGCAGAGTATGATGCCAAGTACCAGCCCTACGAAGGCACCGATGAGTGCAATGAAGTTGCCTTCATAGATGAATATGCGTGATATGAGCCCTTCAGTGGCCCCGAGGCTGCGCAACGTATCTGCATTGTCGCGCTTGTCGAGGATGAGCATGGATACCGAGCTGATGATGTTGAAGCAGGCCACCATGAGAATGAAGCAGAGGAAGAGGTATGAGATGAACTTCTCTATCTCCACCACCTTGAACGTTGCAGCCTGCTGCTCATAATGGTCCTTCACGGTGAATGCGTCGCCCACGACCGAGGCTACGGCACGCTTGACCTGCCCAACATCGACACCAGGCTGAAGGCGCAGCTCGATGGCGCTGACCTCGGCCGTGTACCCAAACAGACGGCGTGCATAGTCCATGGATGTGATGATGTAGGAGGTGGCATATCGGGCATCATTGATATTGAACACCGTACCGGGGGAGTAGAATTTCTCACGGCGAAAGTTGGCCATGGGGTTCGACATATTGACCCTCCCATCCCTGCGGGGAGCATACACCTCGATGGGGTCGAAGGGCTGGATGCCAGTACCCAGCAGCTGCATGAGCCGTACGCCCATAATTCCATAATCGGCAATCGGGTCGTAGAGCTTGAACTCCGGGTTACCATACAGCACCTCCTCGATATGGGTGAGTGCCTGGAAGTTGTCGTCCACACCCTTGATGGTGACCATTGCCTGCTGGTCCTTGTACTTGGCCATAGCGTCATCCTCCAGGGTCATGCTCACGACCTCCACCCCGGGAACGTCCTCTATGGAGGCCACGAGAGCGGAGTCGGGCACGAAGGTCTTTCCCTTCACCGCCTCCACCTTGAGGTCGGGGTCAAAGTGGGTGAAGAAACTGGCTATGAGGTCGTGAAAGCCGTTGAACACCGACAGCGTGCACACCAAGGCCAATGTAGCTAGTGCCACACCACAGACTGAGATGCCCGAGATGATGTTGATGGCATTGTGCGACTTCTTGGAGAAGAGGTAACGCTTCGCTATGTAGAACGGAAAGTTCATCGGCAACAGAGGAGATGGTATAGAGGTAAGCCCTACTTGAGCAGTTCGTCAATACGCTCCAGGTAGTCGAGCGAGTCGTCGATGAAGAATTTCAGTTCGGGGATGATACGCAACTGATGGCGCAGGCGATTGCCCAGTTCGAAGCGGATGGAGCGGACATTGCCATTGAGATTCTTCACAATCTCGTCGCTTCGGTCCGAGGGGAACACGCTGATATACACTCTTGCAATGCTGAGGTCGGGGCTGATGCGTGCAGCCGTTACCGATATGAGCACGCCGTTCATCGACTTGGCCTGCAGCAGAAATATCTCGCTCAGCTCCTTCTGTATGAGGCGAGCAATCTTACTTTGTCTGGTTGATTCCATAATATATATTTACTGTTCTACTTATTACTATTCGCTATCTATCAAGGCTTGCTTCAAGCCTTCCTTGTGGGAGATGCCACAGTTATCGTTTCCTTATCATGGTCAGTCCGTCGCGCAAGGGGAGAATAAGCTTCTCCACCCTCTTGTCGGCCGCCACAAAGGCATTAAACTCGTTGATGGCTGCTGTCTGGCGGTCGGCAATGTAGGCCTTGTCCACCACGTGCCCATCCCAGAGCGTATTGTCGGCAAGGATGATGGCATGCTCCGAGGTGTAGGCCATCACCATCTCGTAGTACTCCATATACTGACGCTTGTCACCATCCATAAACACGAGGTCGAAGGTCTCGCCCAACCCGGGCACCTCCTCCAACGCATTCCCTATATGGAAGCACACCTTGTCGCCATAGGGCGAGCCCTCTATCCAGGGGCGAGTGAAGTCCTCCAGCTCGTCGTCAATCTCGTAGGTATGCAGCAGGGCACCCTCCTCAAGGCCTTCGGCCATACAGAGTGCCGAGTATCCCGTAAAGGTGCCAATCTCGAGCACCCGTCGGGGGCGTATCATCTGCACCAGCATCTTCAGCAGACGTCCCTGCAGATGGCCCGATGTCATTCGGGGATTGATGAGCTTCACATGTGTTTGCCGGTAGAGTGCCTTCAAGTAGTCGCTCTCCTCATCCATGTGGGCCAATATGTAGGTGTCAATAGCTTCCGTCATAGTGCGAGCAGTGCCTCTATGGCCAGTTTATACGAGTTCATTCCGAACCCACCGATAACCCCCACGCAAGCTCCTGTGATGAGCGATGTGTGGCGATACGTCTCGCGTTGGTACACGTTGGATATGTGTACCTCCACCACCGGAGCCTCTATAGCCTTGATGGCATCGTGTATGGCAACCGAGGTGTGGGTATAGGCCCCTGCATTCAGTGCCACCCCATCGTAGGTGAAGCCCACCTCGTGAAGCTTGTTGATGAGCTCGCCCTCAACATTCGACTGGTAGTACTCCACCTCTACCTCAGGGAAACTTACCCTCAGGTGGGCAAGGCAACTCTCCATCGAATCATTGCCATAGATACCGGGCTCACGCTTGCCCAAAAGATTCAGATTGGGTCCGTTGAGCACCAATATATGTTTCTTGTTGTTCATAGACAAATCGGTTAGTCAGGCGCAAAGGTACAAAAAACGAACGAATAAGCAGCCATACAGCAGGCAAAAACGTGATATGCCCCTGCAAAACATAAAAAACGCTAAAAAATTAAACCTCCCTATCTCTCGGTAGTCTAATAATGAGTAATTTTGCAGGAATTTTAAAAAAGGCGTGAAAATAATTTTAAAAAAAGATAAAGACCGACATGACAAAGAAGTTTCTTCTATCTCTCGTATGCATGCTCGCCCCCCTTGCAGCTGTAATGGCCCAAGGCAGCGTGAGAGGCAAGATTGTAGACAAGGCCACAGCGGAGGCCATCGAGTTTGTTAACGTAGTGGTAACCCCCAAAGGAAGCGACAATATGGCTGGCGGAGCCATCACAGACATGGACGGCGCCTTCCGTATCGATGGCCTCGAGTATGGCACCTACGTGCTCACCGTCTCCTACATCGGCTACCAGAACGCAACCCGCGAATTCACCCTCACCGCATCGGCAAAGAATGCCAACTTCAAGCAGATAGCCTTGGAAGAGGACAGCAAGGTGCTCAAAGAGGTAGAGGTCACCGGCATACGCTCGCAGATGAAGTTCGAGATCGACAAGAAGGTGTTCAACGTCGACCAAGCCATCGCAGCCACAGGCGGTTCAGCATCGGAAATCCTGCAAAACATCCCCTCCGTGGAGGTCGACACCGAAGGCACCGTATCGTTGCGCGGCTCTGAGAGCGTCACCGTATGGATTAACGGCAAGGCACAGGGACTCACTGCTGACAACCAGGGCGACATTCTGGAGCAGATGCCTGCCGAGAGCATCGAGCGCATCGAGGTCATCACCAACCCCTCGGCCAAGTATAGCCCCGAAGGTACGGTGGGCATCATCAACATCGTGCTCAAGCGCGACCGCAAAGCAGGATACTACGGCAGCGCTCAGGCTGGCACCAACACACAGAACACCACAGACTTTGGTGGCTACAACGCCAGCGCCAACATCAACTACAGCAGCGGCCTCCTCGATGCCTATGCCAACGTGAGCTACCGCGAGCGCCGACACATGAACGAGAATGAGAGCTACCGCGAAAACTACCTCGGTGCCGACACCACCTACCTCGACCAGCTGGGCCGTGGCAACATGAAGGGTGGCAACGTGTTTGCCCGCGCAGGACTCACCTGGCACCCCACCCAGAAGGACCACATCTCACTGGACTTCATGGGCATGATGGGCAGCAATAGCCGCACCAACACCATCAACTACATCCAGGGACAGGGCACAGCAGTGGGAGAGAACATCGACTTCACCCGTTCACGCAACACCGTAAGCACCGGCGACATGCTCATGTACAACCTCAGCCTCGGCTACAAGCACGAGTGGAGCACCACCCACTGGCTCGACTTCACAGCTTCGCGCCACTCATGGGGCAACAGTGGCAGCAACGTATATGAGCAGACGACACATTTCGTGCAGCCCGCCACATCATCCGTGCATCGTCCCGACCTCACCTCCTACCAGCTGCAGGAGAGCACGATGGACAACGTAGACTACGAGCTGCAGCTCGACTACGAGAACGCCTTCAACGAAAGCCATAAGCTGCAGGCAGGCTACCGCGGCACCTTTACTCGCGAGAACAGCCCCGTGAGCACCTTCTCCGACCCCGACAAGCAGCAGGAGATTGAGAGCCTCTACAACCGCTTCATCTACCACCGCGACCTGCACGCCCTCTACGCCACCTACTCAGGCAAGCTGTGGCAGAACTTCGGCTACCAGGTAGGTCTCCGTGGCGAGTACTACAAAGTCTTTACCGATTCGCATCACAAGATCAATGGCGAGCTCACGACACATCCCGAGAGCATGAAACCCGTCTTCCAGCTCTTCCCCAGCGTGTTCCTCTCCTACCAGTTGCCCAACGACAATGAGCTGCAGGTCAACTACACCAAGCGTGTGCGTCGTCCGTGGGGAGGCCAGCTCAATTCGTTCCAGAACATCACCGACTCCACCAACATCTCGTTCGGTAATCCCCTGCTGAAGCCCGAGTACTCAAACGCCTTCGAGTTCAACTACCTCAAGTCATGGGAAAACCACATGCTCTCCGTATCGGCATATTACCGTACCACCGACGACATCATGCAGCGCATCTCCTACATGCAGGACGGCATCATGTACAGCACCTCCGACAACGTCGCACAGTCGCTCTCGTCAGGTGTCGAGATTGTAGGCAAAAACCGCCTCTTCGGTAAGCTCGACCTTACCACCACACTCAACATGTACTACTACAAGCTCGAAGCCTTCGACTTCATCATGCCCAACGGCGAGAACCTCCACGGCGATGCCAGCGAGGACTTCTCCTGGAACCTCCGCATGATGGCCAGCATGGGACTCCCCAAGGCATGGTCACTGCAGGTTACAGGTATGTATAATGCCAAGAGCGTCATCGCCCAGGGCTACCGCGCCCCCAACTACGGCCTCGATGCCGGCATACGCAAACAGTTTGCCGGAGGCAAGTGGAGCTTCTCGCTCAACGGCCGCGACCTGCTCAACTCACGCCGCTTCCACTCCGTGAAGTGGGGCGACAACTTCTACCAGGACAGCAGCAACTTCCGTGGCGGACGCAGCATCGGCGCCACACTCACCTACAGCTTCGGCAACATGCGTGCCAAGAAACCACGCAGAATGGACGAAGGCATGTCGCCCGAGTACAGCACCGGTGGCGACGGACTGGATTATGATATGTAAAAACGAGTGAGGAGTTAAGAGTGAAACATGAAGAATAGGCAACTTCTCACTCTTAACTCTTAATTCTTCACTTTTACCTTTAACTCCATGAAGCTCCTTTACCTCCTCCTCGGTACCCTAAGCCTCATCTTGGGCATCATCGGCATCTTCCTACCCGTGTTGCCCACTACCCCACTACTACTGCTCACTGCCTTCTGCTACTACCGCGGCTCATCGCGTATGTACGGCTGGCTGATGAACCATCCCAAGCTAGGCCCCTACATCAGTAACTTCCGCGAGCACAGAATGATACCCCGCCGCATCAAAGCTTACATCCTCACCATGCTGTGGCTCTCGCTCCTTTTTTGCGCCTACATCCTCCACCCCATCTGGCTTAAATGCCTCATGATAGCCATCGCCATAGGCGTCACTATCCACATCCTCTCGTATAAGTCAGAGTAAGACGAGAACATACCTTTGAAACAGTTTGCCAAGATTTTTACATGTGCGCCGACTCAGATGCCTACCCAGCTGTTGGGTATGAAGCGAAGGCGATCGAGGCAGAGAGCGATGAGGTAGCTTACGACATAGGAGATTGCCATGATGACTATCGGGCATAACCATACAGGACACCACGACCACACAGGGAGCATACAGAGCAGCGACACAATGGGTACATGCACAAAGTAGATAACGTAGGTGTAGCGGCCCGATGAGCAGACAAACGCTTCCATACGATGGAGCGAAGGTAAGGACCGCAATACGAGGAAGAGGCTGACAACGGCAATGGCATGTACGGACGAGACGTTGACACCCGCACTGAGCCCCCAGACGTTGAGTGCATAGGCAATGAGAAGGCCGACAGTGCCCACGAGGCGATTGCGACGCTCATCGGTGAGGTACTTCACACAATAGTGACCGGCAAGGAAGAAGCCCAGGTACATGAAGCCGGAGGCGCTGTAGTAGTGCATCGACCCGAACCGAGGATAGTAGGCACGAAGCAACATCCACACACCCCACAGCACAAGGGCATACTCAACGAGCCGACGGGCATGAGGAGCCGAGAGGGCACGCTGCAGGAAGGGGGTAAGCAGATATAGGCCGATGAGCACAAACAAGTACCAGTAGGAGGCATTGATGGCACCAGAGAGCAGATAGGGGATGTAGCAACGTAGGGCATCGGACACACTACACACCTCGGGGTACTTGTGCATAACGGCAGAAAGAGCATAGATGACTGTACCCCACAACAGATAGGGGAGCAGCAGGCGCTTGAATCTACGGCCAAGGAACTGCCTGATGGGCAGGATGCGGGCATCGAGCATCAAGGCACCCGAGAGCATAAAGAACAGCGGCACACCCATGACAACCAACGCATGGTAGAAGAAGCGTCCCCACCCTGCAGAGGGTTCATCGAGCTGCAAGCCTGTCCAGGCATGCTGCATGATAACCAGTAGGATGGCTATCGTGCGGATGAGGTCGAGTGAGATGATGCGCTGTTGCTTCATGCACGGTATGCTTACTTCGCTGCCTTACGCTTGCGGATGAAGCCATACACGCCGAGAGCTATTACTACCAGCATGGTGGCATACATGATGGCGATGCACACCATGGCGATGGTATCGCCCTTCTTCACGCTGTCGGGGTCGAACTCCATGTGGATGGTGTGCTTACCGGCAGGTACGTTGATGGCACGCAGCATGTAGTTGACACGGAAGATATCGGCAGGTGCTCCGTCAATGGTGGCCTTCCATCCGTAGGGATAGTAGATCTCAGAGAACACGAGAGTACCGGGTTTACTGGTACTGTACTCATAGTTGAGGTAGCGGGGAGTGTACTCGGTCAGACGTACAGTTGCTTCGGGATCGCGTCCAGGAGTGAGGTTGCTGACATAGGGGGCAAACTCCTCATCGAGTACGGCGGTCGTATGCATATCGATGTGATTGAGCGCATCGCTCTCCTCATTGGCAGTCTTTACCACCTGCAGCGTATCGACAAACCAGGCATTACCCATAGCATAGGGATTGCGCTGCACGGCAGCCTGGCCGCTCTTCTTGTCGGGAACGATGATGTACTTGGCATTGAGCATACCGATGACATTCATGTTCATCTTCGAGATGTGCTGGTCGATGAGGTCCTGATAGCGGCGCAGCTTGGCAGCGTGGTAGCCACCGATAGACTTCAGGTAATACGATGTGCGGGCATCGTTGAAGGTGTTGGTGGTAAGGTTCAGCACACGGAAATGAGGATCGGCATCCTGTAGAATTTGCTTCTCATAGGGGTACATCTGGAATGCTGCGCTGTTGTTCTTCTTGGGAACGAAGGAGTCGTCGTTGAGGTAACGCTTGTTGACGGGCCACATATCGGCCATCACCAAAATGCCCAGTATGGCTACCATATAGCCCCACTTGAGCCATCCCTTGACAAATACCCAAAGCGTAGCTGCTGCCAGAATAATGAAGAGGAACGAGCGCCAGGCATCGCCCTTCATCAGTGCCTCGCGCTCGGCAAGGATTCCCTGATAAGCGAAGTCGGGAAGGCTTGAGGCAAATCCTGCATCTACGGGAGCTGTGAAATCGAACAGCATATCGCCAAAGAGTGCGATGAAAAGGCAGATACCGGCAGTGACACCCGTAGCAATGTAGATGCCGCGCATAGCCTTCTCGCGTGAGAGGGTACCATCCATCAGTTCCTTGATGGCAAGGAAGCCAAGCAACGGCATGGCCACCTCAGCAACGATAAGGATGGAAGATACGGCGCGGAACTTATTGTACATAGGGAAGTACTTGAAGAAGAATTCCGTGAGCGGCATGAAGTTGTGTCCCCAAGCCAAAGCTATGGAGAAGAGTGTGGCTGCGAGTATGGCCCACTTGTAGGGGCCTCTAACAACGAGCAGACCCAGTACGAAAAGGAAGCATACGATGGCACCCATATATACGTTGCCGGCAGTGAAGGGTTGATCGCCCCAGTAGAGGGGTACGCCAGAGCAGAACTGGGCTGCCGAGTTGCGGGGTACACCGTGCTTCACCAATGACTTGTAAAGCTCAGAGTCGGTGCCTACATCATAGGTCGACGCACCACCCATCACACCCGGTATGAGGAACGACAGCGACTCATCGATACCATAGCTCCACTGAGTAGCGTAGTCGAGGTCGAGGCCCTTGGTCTTGTTATCGGCATCCTTGGCCTTGGCAAGGTCAGAGTGTCCGCCACGCATCGTCTGCTCAGCATACTCCTGATTGACAAAAATGGTGGAGCTACCGGTACCCAAGCCCACAAGCAACGAACCGAAGAAGAGCACACTGCCTATGGCAAGGTCCTTGTAGCGCTTCTCCTTGATGTGGGTATACAGTTCGGCAATGAAGAAGAGGCCAATCATCATGAACAGGTAGTAGGACATCTGCGGGTGATTACCAAATCCGATAGCGGTAAACAGCATGGTCAGTATCACACCCCAGCCGTATTTCTTACGGAAGATGAGGTAGAAGCCTGCCACCACCACCGTGATGAGGGCTATGGACGAGGTCTTCGAGTTGTGCCCAGCTTGCACGATGATGAAGAAGTAGGAAGAGAATCCCGTGGCCAACGCACCTACGATGCTCAGCCACTTGTTGATGCTAAATGCCCGCATCAAGATGTAGAAGCACACGAAGAAGATGATAAACACCCAGGGAGCGCTCCAATGGCCCTTGAGCATAATCTTGCGGAAGGGTTTCAACCAATCGTTGGCTTCGTAGTGTCCGCCACCAATCTGATAGTTGGGCATACCGCTAAACATGGAGCCCGTCCAGAAGGAGTGGTCGCCCGTGTCCTTGGTATACTGCACGGCCTCCTGCACGGCAGCTGTAGCGCTTGTGTTATCGCCCGACTGGATAACCTTGCCATCCAACACAGGCGAACAATAGATATAGGCAATAGCCACGAAAAGCACCAATGCCACGGCATAGGCTCCATATTTCTGCAATAAATTCTCTTTTTTCATTTCTATAATTTTTAGAATCTGTTTTTACAATTATCGCTTTAGATTCTTTGTGTCGCAAAATTAGTGAAAAACAGCGAAATCACAAGTGCGTCACAGCTTTATTTACGCTTTACACTCCCCCAGCGAAACATTTCGCCTACTTTGTGGGACGAAGGAGCGCACCGTAGGCCTCCGCATCGAGCAATAAATGACGGGCACGGATAAGCGTACTGTCCGACTTGATGGCCTGCACGATACTACCACGCTGATAATAATAACGATTGAGCAGTTCAGATGCCAGCAACTCACGTATGTCACTGTCGAAATACTCAAAGTCACGGTCAAGGTCATGGCTCAGCTTTTTCTCCAACGCCTCGAACTCGGCCTTTGCGCTCTCGGTGTAGCCCTCAAACTGTGCCACCTCCTTAAGTGCCTGCAATGCCTTCTCACTGCCACGGTCATACGTGAAATCCGAGGCCTTGACAGCATCCTTGAACGCAGCATACAGGCTATCGCTCACATAGAACTCCTCGGCAGGAGCTATGACGGGATGAGAGCGCACAAAATCTGTGGCAAAATCGAACAGCACATCGCTGTTGGCAAGGTAATAGAGCAGGTTGGGCAGACGCTCGGCGGTAACTTCCACATCGGGAGTAACACCTCCGGCAGCCTCAACAGGACGCCCAGCAGCAGTATGGAAGAGCACCATGTCGGTGGAGTCAATGCCGGCTCCCTTGCCTTTGAAATAGTCAATCTTCTGTACACAGCGTCCCGAGGGAGTATAATACTTCGATGTAGTCAGCTTCAGCGAAGCATTGTAGGGCATGTCGCGCACGGTTTGCACCAATCCCTTGCCAAAGGTACGCTGACCCATTACGACACCGCGGTCGAGGTCCTGGATGGCCCCTGCAACAATCTCCGAAGCGGAGGCACTCTGACCATCCACCAGCACCACCAGCGGAATAGCCTCGTCGAGCGGCTCACGACGTGTCTTGAAGGTTTGCGAGGCCTGAGGTATCTTACCCTTCGTGGACACTACCAACGTGCCCTTGGGAACGAACAGCCCGGTAATGTCGACTGCCTCGGCAAGCGAACCTCCACCATTGCCTCTGAGGTCGAGAATCAGGCGCTTGGCACCCTGCCCACGAAGCTCGATGAGTGCCAAGCGTACATCGCGGGCACAGTTCTCCGTGAAGCTGTTGAGGATGATATATCCAGTGCTATCGGCAAACATGGCATAATAGGGAACGGCTGGAAGCGCGATGTTGGCACGGGTCAGTTTAAGCTCCATGATGCTGTCGGCAACTCCTTCGCGCTTGGCCTTAACCATAAGCGTAGTGCCCGACTCGCCACGCAGACGCTCGCTCACCTTATCCACAGTCATACCCTTGAGGTCCTCACCATCAATGGAGAGCAATATGTCACCGGCACGCAACCCTGCTGTCAAAGCAGGCATACCCTCATAGGGCTCGACCACAACCACGCGGTCGTACTTCTTGTGGTAGCGGATTACAGCTCCCACACCAGCATACTTGCCCGTGAGCATCATCTTCAGGTCTTCATCCTCCTCTTCAGGATAGAACACCGTGTAGGGGTCCAGCTTCGAGAGCATGGCACGTATGCCCTCCTCCATCACCTCGGCCACATCAAAAGTATCAACATACATCATGTCGAGCTCACGGAAGACCGCATGGAACACGTCGAGATGCTTCGATATAAGAAAATTCCGACTATCCCCCTTAAAAGCCATCATAGCAATGCACGCTACAGGCAATAAAAGAAACCACAATATATACTTTCGGAAACGCTTCATGCTATATTTCAATTTTTATGAATCAACAACTATACAAACTACCATCATCCCTGCACAATGCGGCGAGCCTCATCGCGCACCTTATCCCACACGCAGGTATCGAACTTAGTGCCTACGACCTGAATCACATGACCGGCCAATAGCGCTCCAAGCTCAGCACATTGGCGCAGCGAGCAGTCGTTCATAAGACCATACATCACTCCAGCAGCGTAGAAGTCACCGGCAGCAGTCGTATCCACTACCCTATCCACAGGCATAGCCCCTACCACTACCCTCTCGCCATCGCGCATGAGCGACGAGCCCTCGGCACCCAGCTTCACCACAGCCACCTCGCAGAGCGAATGCAACTGCTCCAGCGCCTCGCCCGGCTCAGCACCCGTGAAGGCACGCGCCTCCTCCTCATTGGCAAACACAATATCCACATAGTTTGTCAAGAGATGGTCGAAGAAATCACGGTCAGAGGCGACAATATTATAGCTGGCAAGATCAAGACAAACCTTGAGTCCCGCTGCCTTGGCAAGCTCCACAGCACGGAGAATGAGTGCATGGTTCTGCACGAGATAACCCTCGACATAAAGATAGTCGTACCCCGCAAACATATCCTCCGCAAGGTTCTCAGGAGCCATCATAGCTGCAGCGCCCAGATAGGTGGCAAACGTACGCTCACCATCAGGAGAGATAAACGTATAGGCAATGCCCGACTGACGGGGCAAACGCACCATATAGGGAGTTATGCCACATGCCGCACAATTGTCGGCAAAGAAATTACCGATATTGTCATCGCCAATGGTACCTATAAACCCGGGCTGCGCCGACAGATTGGCCAATGCCAACATAGTATTGCCAGCCGAGCCACCTGTAGCCTGCTGCACATCAAGAGCAGCGAAGCACTCCTGTATGCGCAATTGTTCATCGTCACCAATAAGGGTCATGCCACCCTTGGGAAGCCCAAACACACTCAATAATTCATCGTCATTAAGCACTGCCAGTGCATCAACCAACGCATTTCCTATACCTATTATCCTCTTCATTTGCCTAATCTTTCCTGTTTTTCGCAATTTTTTCTGCAAAGTTATTGCATATTTCAAAATATCCTACTAATTTTGCAGCGCAATTGAGGGAAAAAGATGAAAATTTCTTCTTCATCAATGCATAAAACACTCTTCGTTAGCTCAGTTGGTTAGAGCATCTGACTGTTAATCAGAGGGTCCTTGGTTCAAGTCCAAGACGAAGAGCAAATAGATTTAAGGGTTAAATAAACATTCTTCGTTAGCTCAGTTGGTTAGAGCATCTGACTGTTAATCAGAGGGTCCTTGGTTCA
>CANBEE010000042.1 GCA_947367415.1 uncultured Bacteroidales bacterium | reverse complement strand
GGATACCACATCTCGCCGTCAATATATCATTACAGAATGATACCTTGGCCGTCAATCACACGGTGTACAGTGACTCCATGGCTAACTTTGCCTTGATATTTGACAAACCGCTCTATGGAAGGATTCCCCTAACAATCAAGTTGGAAGAGATACGTCCTAACATGGAAAACCGTCTGTGGAATAGCCAAATAGTCATCAATCGTTCGTTTGCGCCTCAACCAAAGGCGTTCGGTTTCTATGAAACGGCCAGCAAATGCGAGAATCCCTATTTAGATACAGCATGTATAAGACTCCCACAACCCGTATTACGTAAGTCGAAGTTGGAGGACGGCATTTATATAGATTGTCCTGAGATGATAATTGACTATGCGGAAGAGTGGAACTGGATTATTGACCGCGGTATACCCAATGAGAATTATCGATTAGTTGATGACACCATTGTACATCACCGACTTTACTATCTGAATTTCCCTTACCTCAGCTATTCACTCAATAGAATGAACAACTCTACCCATACCGTCATAAAAGAGGATTCTGTATTCATCAAGTATCGAGGAGCCTACTACGTGCCTTATACCATGCCGAAGAGGGTAAAAGTATACTCAAACCTTCTGGGACGAAAAATTATATCCAATGTGCCGACCAAGAGTCCGTTCAACTATTTGGTAGTAGAACATTGCTCCACCGATGAATCCCCCAAACGTCCTCCCTATCTTCCAAACAAGGGCGTACGTAAGACTTACTTTGAAGGATACAGCGCCTCTCACGAATTCTATAGTCCAGATTACTCTTCGATGCCTCTTCCTGATGTCGCAGACTATCGCCGCACCATCTACTGGAATCCCGATGTGCAGACCGATCAAAAGGGGCGTGCTTCCATCTCATTTTACAATAATAAGCAAACAAAGAACCTTCATGTCCGTGTTGAAGGTTTTACCGAGCATGGAGAGTTTGTCGTATACGACTCGGATTAGAGCAAAACAAGTCAGCGCTTGCAGAATTGAAGAGGGGTGTCTGTATAGCCCATAATGACTTTACTACTATCTCTTGGGTGTATCGCCCATGACAAAGCGCAGCACACCACCTTGGAGGATGTCGTCGTGGTGGAGGTAGGTGTGGGGGTAGGGCTTCCCGTTGAGGGTGCCCGATTGGATATAGCGGCGCTCACTGCTGGTGCCCGGGGCCTCGATGGTGAAGGTGCGTCCGTTCTCGAGGTGTAGCGTGGCTCGCTCGAAGGTGGGTGTACCAATCTGATAGTAGGGCGTGCCGGGGCATACGGGATAGAAGCCGAGGGCGCTGAAGATATACCAGGCCGACATCTGCCCGGCATCATCGTTGCCGGCAAGTCCGCCGGGCGTGTCGCCATACTCGGTGTCGAGGATGTGGCGTACGATGCGCTGCGTCTTCCACGGCTGGCCGGCATAGTTGTAGAGGTAGGCAACCTGATGGCAAGGTTCGTTGCCGTGCCAGTAGAGACGCTCGGAGAAGAGGGTGTCTAGTTTGCTGATGAAGCGGTCGCGGCCTCCCATGGCCTCCATGAGTCCGTGAGGATTGTGGGGCACATACCAGGTGTAGTGGCAGGGGGCTCCCTCGGTGATGTAGGGGGCGAAGGTGTAGGGATTGCTGCCCGAGAGGAAACGGCCGTCGGCATGGCGGCCGTTGGCGTAGCCTGTAGTGGGGTCGATGACGTAGCGGTAGTTCTCGCTACGGAGCATGAGGGTGTCGTGGTCGGCCGTGTGCCCAAGCAACTGAGCCACCTGGGCAAGCACAAAATCGTCGTAGGCATACTCGAGAGTGCGAGAGGTCTGCTCCTGACGGTGATAAGCCTCTTTCACGCTGTCCTCCACGGGGATGTAGCCGTAGGTGAGGTAGCTGGTGAGGGCGCGGCGACCCATGCCATCGGCATATTCGGCATAGGTGGAGGGAGTGGTGAAGGCGTTCTTGCGCATGGCTTCGTAGGCAGTGGCGATGTCAAAGTTGCGCACGCCCTTGACATAGGCATCGCCGATGGCTGCCGTGGCGTGGTCGCCAATCATGGCAGCGGTGTAGCTATTCCAGCAGGGAAAGATGGGGAGCCAGGTGCCTTGGCGGTACTTATCGACGAGCGACTGCATCATGTGACCGCTCAGCGTGGGGTGCAGCAAGGTGATGAGAGGGTGCTGGGCACGATAGGTGTCCCACAGCGAAAAACCATCGTAGTAGGCGGTGGAGGTGGTGCACAGGCTGTCACCGCCAGCAAAGTTGGGGTAGCGCCCATCTACGTCGTTGATGGCGTGGGGAAGGAACGAGGTGCGGTACATGGCACCGTAGAACTTGCGTTTGGCTGTAGTGTCGCGTGTATCGACGGTGACGCTTGACAGGTGTTGCTCCCAAATGGCGGTGAGTTCGCGGTGTGTCTTGTCAAAATCCCAATGGGGTATCTCGGCTTGGAGGTTGAGGCGGGCTCCGTCGGTGCCGGTGAAGGAACTGGCAGCCTTGATGAGGATGGGAGTATCGGTCTGCTGACGCTTGAAGCGGATGTAGAGGCCTATGCCGTGGGCGTGGCCAATGGAGGTGTGTCCGGCAAAGAGCGTGTCGTAGTGGTAGGTACCATACTCGGCCAGCTCCTGATTGTAATGGATGATGAAGTGCCCGCTATATCCGGCTGCCTTGCCCTTGCCTTGGTAGATGCGGTGTACGGGGTTGTAGCCGCGTATCTCCTTGCGCAGGGTGTCGAGCTCGATGTATCCTTCGCCCTCGTCGCTGTTGGGGTTGACGATGAGGTAGGCTGCCGAGTCCGTGGGGTAGCTGAGGCGCAGGATGGCACTGCGAGAGCGGCCTGTGAGCTCGGCGCGGATGCTCATAGAGTCGAGGCTCACGGCATAGTAGGCGGGAGTGGCAACCTCGGTGCTATGGCTGAAGGGAGTGGCACGGCGCTCGGGGAGCGTGGCACGAAGATGGGAGGATGGGAAGAGGGTCATGGAGCCATAGTCCTGAGTGCATCCGCCCACAATCCAATGCGAATTGCGGAAGCCCTGAAAGAGGGTATCCTTATAATAGTAGGGTGCGCGGCACTTGAGCTCTGTGTCGGTGGTCTGCGGTGTCCAGAAGTTCATCCCATGAGGCTCAAGCACGGCGGGTATCACCTGCCCGTACTCCTCGCTTCCCTTGCCAAAGCGCCCCGCAGTCTGCATGGTACTGGCGGCGGTGCCTACTCGGGTGTCAATGTAAGGAAGCAATGCCTCGGGTTGGCTGCAGCCGAACAGGACGGATGTTAAGAGGAGGAGAAGGAGGAGCTGGTGGCGGATGGTGCGCATGGTGGTTGGTGTATAAGAAAGGATGAGTGCGTGATGAATAAAAAAGGAAGGACCTCACGAAGAAATCCTTCCTGTGCTGTGATTGGAATCGCAGGTTTAGTCCCACTCGAGAACCACCTTACCGCACTGGCCTGACTCCATCACATCGAAGCCCTTCTGAAAATCGGCGATGGGGAAGTGGTGAGTGATGACGGGTGAGAGGTCGAGACCAGAGATGAGCATCTGCTGCATCTTGTACCATGTCTCCCACATCTCGCGGCCATAGATACCCTTGATGGTGAGGGCCTTGAAGATGATCTCGCTCCAGTCTACCGTAGTGGTAGGGGGCAGGATGCCGAGCTGGGCAATCTTGGAGCCGTTGTACATCTTGGCTACCATCTCACGGAAGGCTACGGGAGCACCAGACATCTCGAGACCTACGTCGAAGCCGCGAATGCCGAGCTGGTCCATAGCGCCCTGTACGGTCTCGCCCTTAGAGGCATTAACAGTACAGGTAGCACCCATCTTCTTAGCTATATCGAGGCGGTAGTCGCTGAGGTCAGTTACTACGATGTTCTTGGCGCCTGCAAACTTGGCGATGGCAGTAGCCATGGTGCCGATGAGGCCTGCACCAGTGATGAGCACGTCCTCTCCCAAGAGCGGGAAAGAGAGTGCGGTATGTGTAGCGTTGCCGAAGGGGTCCATGATGGCGGCCATGTCGTCAGAGATGCGGTCGTCGAGCTTCACCACGTTTGACTCGGGGATGCTGAGGTACTCGGCAAAAGCTCCATCGCGGTTTACACCCACGCCAATGCTGTTCTCGCAGATATGCTGCAGACCACGGCGGCAGTTACGGCAGTGTCCGCAAGCGATATGACCCTCGCCAGTGACGCGGTCGCCAACCTTGATGTTGCGTACACCAGGACCAACCTCGGCTACTACGCCTACATACTCATGGCCGATAGTCATAGGAGTCTTGATGGTCTTCTGGCTCCACTCGTCCCACTTGTAAATGTGCAGGTCGGTACCGCAGATGGCAGTCTTCTTAATCTTGATGAGCACATCGTTCACACCCACCTCAGGCATGGGAACCTCTTCCATCCAAATGCCCTTTCCGGGCTGTTTCTTAACTAACGCTTTCATTTTGATGAATTCTATAGATTAGTATAAAAATAGGTATTTCATGTTATTCTGTTTGAATCCTAGCCTTGCACTTCCGCTGCGCAGGCCGAATCTTCTGCAAAGATACTTTTTTATTGGATATATTGCTGAGTTATTCCGAAAAAATTGATAAAAAACTGCTCTCTGTTTCCGTAATTCTGCTCTCGTCGAGGAATGACAACAAAGGGGCCGGAAATGCTTCCGACCCCTACGATTATGTTGCGATAAGGTTCTCTTAGAGTTTTGCGATGTGTGCGCAGAGCTTAGACTTCAAGTTTGCAGCCTTGTTCTTGTGGATGTTGTTTGTCTTAGCGAGCTTGTCCAACATCTTCTGAACAGCGGGGTACATAGCCTGAGCTTCAGCCTTATCAGTGGTTGCGCGGAGCTTACGAACTGCGTTACGCATGGTCTTAGCATAGTATCTGTTGCGCAATCTTCTGGTTTCAGTCTGTCTGATTCTCTTCAGCGATGATTTGTGGTTTGCCATTTCTAATCTTCTATTTTTAATTTAACTTTGTAGCGCTACGGGGAGTCGAACCCCGCTTTAGAGAATGAAAATCTCTCGTCCTAGCCGATAGACGATAGCGCCATCCTTTTAGGTTTGCCCCGTGTTATCGGGACTTGTTGCTCGAAAGCGGTTGCAAAGGTAGATACTTTTTTTGAATCTACAAACGTTTTGTACTTTTTTTTTTGCCCAATGCCTGATTTTTTGTAGCTTTGCGGTATATTTCACAGAGAATAACGAATGTATATTGACGATAAAGGCATAGTTTTGCGCACGGTGAGGTACGATGACAAGTCGTTCATCGCTCATATTTTTACTGCTTCGCATGGTCATGTTGCCTTTATGGTCAATGCCTCGCGCAGCAAGCGTTCGGGCTTGAGTGCTCGCCTCTTCCAACCCCTGTCGTTCCTCTCCTTTCAGTGGGATGCCAAGCCGAATGCCACGCTCCATAGGATGAAGGAGGCACGCCTGCTGCTTACTCTGCAAGATATACCTTACGACCCGGTCAAGCGCAGTATGGCGATGCTATTGGCCGAGTTTATGGCCCATGCGCTAAGCAATGAGGCTGAGAATACTGACCTATATCTATATATAGAGCATTCGGTGCAATGGCTTGATGCTGCTCCCGACGGGTATGCCAACTTCCACCTCGTGTTTTTGCTCAAGTTGGCTCGTTTTCTTGGTTTTGCTCCTAATGACGAGGAGTATGCCGACGGTTCGCTTTTCGACCTTGATCGAGGACGCTTCACTGTCATGGGGCTTCCCTCTGATGAACTGCTGTGCAGTGTGGATGCCTCGCTTCTCTACCGGCTCAATGATGCTACTTACGCCACGATGACTGGCATTGCCATGAGCCGCTACGACCGTGCCCGCATCATCCGCCATCTTGCCCGCTACTATGCACTACATATCCCCGCATTCCCGGCCATTCGCTCGCTTGAGGTACTGCAAGATGTGATGGGATGACAAAGACAACAGTATGATTAATGAAAACATAACAGTTTTATGAACGAGATAATTACCTTCCTTCAGGAACTGCAGCAGAATAATAGTCGAGAGTGGTTTATGGCCAACAAGGCTCGCTATACGGCTTTGCAGGCTCGGTTTAACTCCTTCGTGGATGAACTTATAGGGGAGATTTCCCGCTTCGACGACTCTGTCACTGGGCTCACAGCCAAGGATTGCACCTACCGTATCTATCGTGATGTGCGTTTCAGTGCCGACAAGAGTCCTTATAAGATACACATGGGGGCTTTCATTTGTCCTGGTGGCAAAAAATCGGGTTACTCGGGCTACTATTTCCATTTGGGTACAGGTGGCGAGGGCTATCCCTATGGTCATATGCTTGCTACGGGCGATTATTGTCACGATTCCAAGGCACTGCAGATTATCCGCGAGGACATTGCCGGTGGTGAGGGCGACTTCGATGCCATTGTCCGCTCCGTGGCGCCTACCTTCGCACTCGACTATGAGGGTGCTCTGAAGCGTAATCCCAAAGGGTTTGAGCACGAGACGGAGTACGCCGAGTATTTGCGCCTGAAGGCCTTCTGTCTAGTACATTCTCCTAACACAGACTTTATGTGTGCACCTAATCTGGCTCAGCGCACGGCCGAACTGTTCCGTCAGACGCATCCTTTCCTACATTATTTAAATAGGGCTATCCAGTACTCTAAGGAGGAATAGGGGAGAGGTGTATAAATACCTCTATTCGTGCATTGTCACTAATTGTGCGATGGCATCTGCTGCTTTTTCGCGGCAGGCCGAGAAACTGGGCCAGTCGTTGAGGTCTATGAGACGGGCTATGCCGTCGGGGCCGATGATGGCGTCTCCGCCATAAACTTTTAGCTTAAATAGGTCTTTTGCCTCATCGAGCGATTGGCATAGCTTTGCTATCGGTAATTGGTAGGCTATCTCTCCTTTATTGTGTTCTTCCTCTCGCTTCTCGTAGGCGGAGTAGTTGGCATTGAACTTGTCGTACCCGAGTTTCTTGGCGTGTAGAAAGTGAAGAAAGTCTGTTCCTTGGATGGCGTAGAACTTGATGCATACTCCCTCAAGGTGTTCCATTACTACGGCCTTGCCAATGCCGCGAGCATGGAGGCGTGCGATGCTCTGCTCGTATGCATTGATGTCTGACGCAAAACATACATCGTCGGGTTGCTGGGCACAACTTCCGGTACGCTTCACCCAACAGGGGAAGGTGATAGCCTCGTGCAACCCTTCGGTGGTGATGACTGTCGAGGTATTTAGGTTGGCGGTGTCTACAATCCATGTCTTCGGGGTGGTGATGCGCTGCTCGGCACATAAGTGGGCTAATGTTTCGCGCTCAGCGTTGCGTACACCCTCGGTGGAATTAAGTACACGACAGCCGGCTTTCTCCCATAGTGTCAGGATGCTCAGCGCATGAGGCGAGCGGACCATGTGGAGCGTGATATCGGGCATGGGGGTATCTGCGGTTAGCTCCTCCTCGTGAATGAAAGACATGGTGTACCCTGCCGACTGAAGACGTGAGCCCACAGCGCGGAGTATGGCTTCGTCTCTCTCGACCATACCCGGTGAGAAACAGGCTGCTCGGAATATGCACAACACGCTTTTCATTGCCATTCACGTATCAGTTGCTCGGCCTTGGCTATGTCGGAAGCATGATCCACATCGATTATCTTACTGAAGGGGTAGGCCTTTAGGAACAAACCATCGGCTACTAGCTGGCGTTGGAAATTGCGCATGCGCGACTGTCCCCGCTCGATGCAACGGGTGAGTGTACTCAATGCCTTGGATGTGAGGCAATAGATGCCTCCCGAAACATGGGCGCAGCGCTCTTCGCAGGCGTCACAGAAGTTGGTGATGGTGAGATTCTCGGCCGTCTGTACATAGAGCGGTTTCTCATCATCAACGTATGTGGTCACGGCCATCAGCCCATCCAGGTCACTCTCGCGGAAGGCATGGATATATTGTGCAAACTCCTTCTCCGAGAAGATGGTGTCGACGGTGGTCACGCAAAAGCGCTCTTCGGCTTTCAGGTAGTCGCGGATAGCATAGAGGCTGTGCATGGAGCTGGGGGTGGATTGCACCGCGATATCGAGCGGTATGGGTAGTGTGAGGCTGCGAAGGTAGGCTTGTGTGGCTGCATGCTTGGCATTGCTGATGACTACGATGCGTGTGGCACCATTGGCGATAAACACACGGATGAGACGCCCAATGAGTGTCTCATCCTGTATGCGCACCAAGGGCTTGGGGACTTCGCATCCCTCTTCGGCCAATCGTGAACCTTCGCCTGCTGCCAGTATAGCGTAGAGCATGGGTGGCTTGCTTATTCGAGCTTTAACTTGTCGCTGTCGTCGCGCTTCTCGAAATAGAGCTTACGCAAGGGATTGCGGTGTGCCTCGGCATCGCTCTTGCGGTTGCGGTAGATGTCGATTGCCATGTAGATGGCCTGACGCATGGAGTTGGCCGAAGCCTCATTCTTGCCGGCAATGTCGAATGCGGTGCCATGGTCGGGTGAGGTGCGCACAAGCGGAAGACCTGCAGTGAAGTTCACGCCATCGTCCATAGCCAACACCTTGAACGGTGTGAGGCCTTGGTCGTGGTACATGGCCAGTACACCATCGAAATGGGTGTACGAAGCATTGCCCATGAAGCCGTCGGCAGGGTAGGGGCCAAAGCAAAGCACGCCCTTCTCGCGCATGGCTTGGATGGCAGGGGTGATGATGGTCTCCTCTTCATTGCCTATCACGCCACCGTCGCCAGCATGGGGATTGAGAGCCAGCACTGCAATACGGGGAGCACTGATGCCAAAGTCGGACTTCAGCGAGGCGTTGAAGATGTCGAGTTTCTCTTCTATTAGCTCTTGAGTAAGCGTTGAAGCAATCTTGGCTACAGACACATGTCCTGTGACAAGTGCTACGCGCAATCTTTCGTTGGCCAATATCATCAGTGCCTTGGCTCCTTCGCCTACGCACTGCTCGATATATTCGGTGTGTCCGGGGAAGGTGAAAGTTTCTGACTGAATCATCTCTTTATGGATAGGAGCAGTCACCAGTACGTCATACAGGCCCTCCTTGTAATCCAGCATGGCTTTCTCCAAAGCATCGAGTGCAGCCTTGCCTGATTCGCGCGAAGCCTTACCCAGGTCGACCTTCACTTCATCGTCGTTGCAGTTGATGACATTGATTCGGCCAGGGATAGCCTCGGAGGCCGAGTTGATGATAGAGAACGAGGTCTCCAGATTGAGAGCCTTGCGGTGATAGGTCATTATCTTGGGCGAACCGTAGATTATCGGGGTGCAGAGTTCAAGCATTGTGGGGTCCTCGAAAGCCTTCAGTATGACTTCGTACCCGATGCCGTTGACATCGCCTTGCGTAATAGCTATTCTTATTCTATTTTGTTCCATTATATAAAGTGTTTCGTGTTATTTTGTTTCGGGTTCAATTACAATCTCCTCCAAGCTGTATGACAAGCTGTTCACCTCTTGCTCGGCAGGTAGCTGCACGGTATACAAGGCTGCCTCCATGCGGCGTACGAGGTCGCGCTTCAGCGATTCGGGAGCATAGATGAATGCCTCGGCTACGATGACGCGGCCATTCACCTCGTCCACTCGTGAGTGCGACACGAAAGGACCTCCCATACGGTCGCCCTGCACGCGCCAAAGGCCACGGGCTACTTGGGCATACTTGCCACGTACGGTGGCATCCTCTACGTATACCATTCCATGATTGGTAGTCATATAGCTTCCCTCGGGGCCGCCAGGGATATTGACCTTCATCACAGAGTCGCGCTTTTGGAGGAAGTAGTCGAGTGTGAAGGTGTTCTTGTCGGTGTAGGGATAGGAGTAAAGCACGAGGTTCATGTCCTTCTTGCCTACGTTCGTAGAGGCCCAGAAGAAGTCCTTGCCAGTCTTGAACTTGTTCAATTCCCAAGGTACCCATACGTCAACATCGAGAATCTCTTTAGCCAGACGTGATACTTCGAGGTTATGCTTCTCGCTCAGGTTCTCAATCTCGCGGTTCATCTCGGCCTTGGTGAAAAAGTCGATGATAGCCTGCTGATTGTTGTTGATGAATTCGGTCAGACTCTCCTCGTCGGGTGCCTGAAGGGTCATAATCATCTGAGGATAGGAGTATACGTTGCGGGCAAACTTGAACTTCGGCTGCGTGTAGATATCCTGAATATTCACCTTGATGACATTACGCATGATCTTGAACATGTTGCTATTGAAGCCTTCAGGCTCAACGCGTGAGATGCGGAACGAACGCTCCGACTGGGGCAGTCCGGGCACATCGCTATCGAGTACGTTGAACACTGCACGGCCGAGCGGGCGGTCCCATTGCTCATCGTCCATGACCACCAACATCTCGTAGGGGAGGCCTGTAGCGTTGGGCATCAACAGACTCTTCTTCTTTTTCTTGGTAACCTTCTTGGAAGTGGTCTTCTTTACGCTCTCCTTCTTGGTATTCTCCTTGGCTGCACCCTCCTTGTTGCCACAACTGGCCATGCAGAGTGCCATGAGGCATGTGACTGTGTAGATAAGATATTTTTTCATCATGAATATATTTCGTTTAGTTTTCAATAATCAACTTTTCAATTTCTTTGTCGACAGCATGCCGCACGCTGCGTAGATGTCCTCGCCGCGCGAAGCACGTATCGTTGTGAACAGTCCATGGCGAGTGAGATAGTCGCGGAAAGCTACCATGCGCTCCATGGGTACCCCGTCGAGCTCTGAATCGGGGATGGCATGGAAGCGAATGAGGTTGATGCGGCACTGCAATCCATCGAGCAGACGTACCAGCTTACGGGCATCGGCCATAGTGTCGTTCACCCCATCGAAGAGGATATACTCAAATGATAGGCGGCGCTGTCCAGTAAAATCATACGTTCTGAGCAGTTCTACCATCTCGCTGATGGAGTAGATGCGCTCGGCGGGCATCAACTCAGAGCGCACCTGTGGCGTCGGAGCATGCAGACTGATAGCTAAGTGGCAGTCACTCTCGTCGAGGAAGCGCTTGAGGTTCCCTCTCACACCTACGGTAGAGAGTGTGATGCGGCGAGGACTCCATGCCATTAGCTTGGGGTCGGTGAGCAGGCGTAAGGCCTTGAGCACCTCATCGGTATTGTCGAGCGGTTCGCCCATACCCATCATCACTACATTGGTGAGTGATGCACTCTCGGGAATGGCATAGAATTGGTTGAGAATCTCGCCTGCTGTGAGGTGCGCACTGAAGCCTTGGCGACCTGTCATGCAGAAGGCGCAGTGCATCTTGCAGCCCACCTGTGACGATACACACAGGGTGGCGCGCTCATCATCGGGGATGTAGACAGCCTCTACGAACTGTCCTTCGCGAATTTTGAACAGATACTTGATGGTGCCGTCCTTGGAGTGCATCGCCTCCACGGGATCGGTGAGACCTACCTCGTAGTGTCGGTTCAGTGCTTCACGATGCTTGAGCGACAGGTTGGTCATCTCATCAATGGAGCGTACACGGCGCACATATACCCATTCCATCATCTGCCGCGCAGCAAAACCCGGCATACCCATCTCCTTTGCCACAGCTTGTAGCTCGGCAAGGTCCATTCCCAACAGTCGTTTCTTTGGCTCGCTCATCAGTCTCTTTATCATTTCTGGTCCAAGGCGCGGCCTCTCAGCCCAATCCTCCATCCTAGATTATATGGTAATGGGAACAAAAGTACAAAAAAAACGCAAACTCCCCCACACTTTGTCGGCCATTCTTTCATGATTGGCATTTTTTATCTATTTTTGTGCTGTTATTAATCCGTATTATACCTTCAGCTTATGATAGAATACCTCCGAGGAGACCTTACTGAACTTACCCCTACGACAGCTACCGTTGAGTGCCATGGAGTAGGTTATTTGACCAATATCTCACTCAATACATATACGGCTATACAGAACCGTCCGCAGGTGAAGCTCTATATCCATGAAGCTATCCGTGAGGATGCTTACGTGCTCTATGGCTTTTCCGACAAGCGTGAGCGTGAGCTCTTCCTGCTGCTTATCTCTGTCTCTGGCATTGGTGGCAATACTGCCCGTACGATTCTTTCGGCACTTACTCCAAACGAGCTTTGCGAGGTGATAGCCTCGGGTAATGATAAGCTGCTCAAGATGGTTAAGGGTATAGGCGGAAAGACTGCTCAGCGCATCATCGTGGAACTGCGCGACAAGATGGCAACTATCGGTGTCGATATGCCTTCTTCCGATGCACCCCAGGCATTGTTTGCCGATATTCATAATGAAGTACTTGACAGCGCCGTAGCAGCTCTTACCATGTTGGGCTATACGGCTGCAGCATCACAGAAAGTGGTCAAGAGTATTATAAAGGAGCAGCCGTCCATCACTGTGGAGGCTGCTATCAAGGAGGCGCTAAGACGAATGTAGAGGGTAACGTTACCCTCTACATATATGCCGTTATTCCTTCAAGGATGTTGGGAAGATTCTTACTCAACGATCTTGTATAATCTGAAATTATCTATTTTGAACCATGTGGCATGAGGAGCCCCGTCGGTAGCTACGCCGATGGTGAGGGGCGCCTTGTCCTTCTTTTGGGTAAAGGAGAGCTTGATGGTCTGCATGGGGTAGTTGTCGCCAATGCCGGCATCTTTCACTTGGTCGCGGAAGTAAGCCACATCTTCTCCAGCAAAGAGGCGCTGGGCACCTACGCGAATGGCGCTGGGGGTGTTGGATGCGTGCATATCAACTGCTAGGACATAGTCACCCTGAGGCAGACTGCTGATGACCTGCGTGATGGATGCGGTGAGGGTGTTGCTATTGTCGTGAACGCCGAAGATGTAGCGCCCGTGGGTAGGACGGGGCTCACCTCCTCTGTGGGGGTTGATACCCCACCATGAGGTGGGACTGCTGACGCTCCAGCCTTCGGGGTCAAATTTGTTGCCCGAGCGGCCGTCGGCTTCGAAGCTGGGGTTGGCGATGTAGGCAGTGGTGACATCTTCCATGCCGTCGGGCACAGTGCCCTCGCACAGCTTCACGCGTACCTCCTTACCGGTGTACTCCACGGTGGTGAAGACCTGCGCCTCGGTATCGCCAGCAGGTGAATCCTTGCTCACGAGGTGGATGCGGAACTTGCGTTCCTTGAGCATGCCCTTGTACTTGCCCTTGCGCTCACCGATGATGAGGGTGCCATGGTCGTTGTCCCAGCGGAAGGGAATCTCGGTGAAGGCTCCCTTCTCGTAGTTGTAGTTATCGCCCTCGTCTTCATAAAGGATAAACTCGCCGTCGGCACCGGGGTATACGCGCACCTCGAGATTGTCCCAAGCCTTCTCGGCAGCATACTGCACGGCAGGACCGAAGGGGATGATGCTACCCGCTTTGACGAAGAGTGGCATGATATGGATGGGGGCGGGGCGCAGGATAGTCTGTCCGCCTCCGTGGTACTCGTTGCTCCAGAAGTCCCACCAGTCGGCGCCCTCGGGCAGGTACACCTTGACGGGAGCCGATGCACGCTCCACCTCAGGATAGATGGCATGGCCAATCTTGCCGTAGTCGAGGTAGGTGTAGAGCGGGTCGGTGATGGGCTTCACCAGAATGTTGCGCCCGAAGAGGTACTCATCGGTGAGGTTGATGGCTCTCTTGTCGCGCGGGAAGTCCATCACGAGGGCACGCATCATGGAGCCGCTGCGCTGCACCACATCGCCACAGTTGCTGTAGATGTAGGGGAGCAGGCGGTAGCGCAGCTCGATGTATTGCTTCTGCACGTCGAAGGCCCAGTGCCCGGGCTCGGCATAGCGGTACAGCTCGTTGACCATGGGTGAAGATACGTGGTTGCGCATGAGAGGCATGAAGCAGCCCCACTGCATCCAGCGCACCTGCAGCTCCTGTGCGAAGGGGTCGCGGGGATTGTTGTTGTAGTCCCAGCAGAAGAAACCGCCTATATCGGTGTTCCAGTAGGGGATACCGCAGAGGATATAGTTGAGTCCCGAGGGTATCTGATTCTTGAAGGTTTCCCAGTTGGACTGGATGTCGCCACTCCAGCTGAAGGTGCCGTAGTGCTGTATACCGAATGAGCTACTGCGGGTCATCATGAAGGCACGCTTATCGTTGCCCTTCTGCTGACGCAGTTTGTCATAGATTCCCTTATTGGTCATCAGGGGGAAGGCGTTCTTTACGCTGCGCCAGCTGCCGTCAGCAGTGAGGTGGTCATCGTCGCCGGGCTTCTCAAAG
>CANBEE010000041.1 GCA_947367415.1 uncultured Bacteroidales bacterium | reverse complement strand
AAACATTATGACCAAATAATCAAAATTGTCTAATTGAACAATAAATAGTAAATAACTACAATTTTCTCACCCACTCCTTGAACTGCTCACCGCGGTCTTCGTAGCTCTTGAAGAGGTCGAAGCTGGCACAGCAGGGACTGAGCAGCACGGCTTCGCCCTTCTGAGCCATACGATAAGCCGCATCGACGGCATCCTTCATGCTCTGCACATCGGCCACGGGGAGTCCGAAGGGGTCGAAGAACTCGTGCAGCTTCTCATTGTGCAAGCCCATGTAGATGAGTCCCACACACTTCTCACGCACGAGGTCGGCAATCTCACTATAGTCGTTGCCCTTGTCCTTGCCGCCAAGGATAAGGATGGTCTTCTGCGTCATGCTCTGCAGGGCATACCAGCAACTGTTGACGTTGGTCGCCTTGGAGTCGTTGATATAGTCCACCCCACGCACCCGCGTCACATACTCCAAGCGATGCTCCACACCCTTGAAGGTGGCCAGTGCCTCGCGTATCACCTCCTTACGGATACCCGAGAGACCCGCCGAGAGACCCGCCGCCATCGAGTTGTACAGGTTGTGTTTGCCGGTGAGGGCCAGCTCCTCCTGCTCCATATTGAAGGCGTAGGGAGCAGTGAAGTACAATTCGTCGGCATCGGTGTAGGCAGTGATGCCCTCGCGCTTGTCCTCGGCAAAGGGGTACAGCCTGGCATGTATGCCATGCTTGGAGAGCTCGCGCTGGATGATGGGGTCGTCGTTCCAGAAGATGAAGGCATCATCATCGGTCTGGTTCTGCACGATGCGGAACTTGGCATCCACATACTCCTGCATATTGTGGTTGTAGCGGTCGAGGTGGTCGGGCGTGATGTTGAGCAGGATGGCGATGTTGGCACGGAACTCATACATATTGTCGAGCTGGAAGCTACTCAGCTCGATGATATACCAGTCATAGTCACAGGTTGCCACCTGATAGGCCAGGCTCTGCCCGATGTTGCCCGCAAGCCCCACATTGTAGCCTGCGCTCTTGAAGATATGGTAGATGAGCGATGTGGTGGTCGTCTTACCGTTACTACCCGTGATACACACCATCTTGGCATCGGTGTAGCGTCCGGCAAACTCAATCTCCGAGATGACCGGTATGCCCCGCTCCTGTATCTTGAGCATCATGGGTGCATCGCCCGGTATGCCGGGGCTCTTGATCACCTCATCGGCATTCAGGATGAGCGCCTCGGTATGCTGTCCGTCCTCCCATGCGATATGATACTCGTCGAGCATCTGCTTGTAATGCTCCTTGATCTTCGACATATCGGAGAGGAATACATCGAAACCCTTCTTCTGTGCCAGGACAGCGGCACCTACGCCACTCTCTCCACCGCCTAATATTACGATTCGTTTCATTGTTATCTTATCTTCAATGTAATAATGGTCACCGCAGCCAGTATGATAGTCACGATCCAGAAGCGCACGGTGATTTTCGCTTCGTGAAAAAGGGTGTCGGGATGAGTCACCTTGATGCTACAGCCCGGATCCATCTTTTGCACCTGTGCCACCGAGGTGCGGAAATGGTCATGGATGGGGGTACGCTTGAAGAAGCGTTGCTTGACCCCTTTCCTCTTGCCTGCCTTATAATAGAAACGTTGGATGATGACCGAGAGGCTCTCCACGAAAAACACACCACAAAGGATGGGGATGAGCAGCTCCTTGCGGATGATGATGGCACTCACGGCAATGATGCCACCGATGGTGAGACTACCCGTATCGCCCATGAACACCTGAGCGGGGAAAGCATTGTACCAAAGGAAACCGATGAGCGCACCAACAAAGGCACACAGGTATACCACCAACTCCTCAGAACCAGGGATATACATGATATTCAGGTAACCAGCCATGGAGATGTGACTGGACACATAGGCCAGTATGCCAAGCACCACGCCGATGATGGCCGAGTTGCCCGCTGCCATACCGTCCATGCCGTCGTTGAGGTTGGCACTGTTGGACACTGCTGTCACCACGAGGATGGTCATAAAGACAAAGAGAATCCAACCTCCCAGCTGCTTATACTCGCCCAACCAGTTGAAGGCATTGGCATAGTCGAGGTTGTTGTTCTTGAAGAAGGGGATGGTGGTCTTGGTAGACTTTGTCGCCTCGCTCTTGTGAACAATCTCGGTAGCCGCATTGGCTCCACGCTGCACCTCGATATTTTCGCGGATGACAGCATCGTCGCTCAGGTAGAGCGTGAGACCAACGATAATGCCGAGACCTACCTGGCCGATAATCTTGAACTTGCCGTGCAGGCCCTCCTTATCGCGCTTGAATACCTTGATATAGTCATCGGCAAAGCCCAAGGCACCCAGCCATACCGTGGTGACAAGCATGAGAATCATATATACATTGTCGAGACGGCCGAGCAGCAAGCATGGGATGAGTATCGCTGCCAGGATGATGACACCACCCATCGTGGGAGTGCCTATCTTCTGCACACCGAAGGGGTCGATGCTCGCATCGCGCTGCGTCTCGGTAATCTGCTGGCGCTTGAGCATATTGATAAAGTGCTTACCGTAGATAGTAGACACCAGCAACGCAATGATGATGGCCAGCAGTGAACGGAACGAGATATAGGTAAACATACCCGCACCAGGCACGTTCAGCTCGTTCAAGTAGTCAAAGAGGTAGTATAACATAGCTGAGATTCTTAGTTTCCAAATACTTCATTCAATATCTCCTTGTCGTCGAAGTGATGCTTCACGCCCTTTATGTCTTGATAGTTCTCATGGCCCTTGCCGGCAACGAGGATGACATCGCCCTTCTCGGCAAGCATGCAGGCCGTGCGGATGGCCTCACGACGGTCAACGATGGAGATAACGCAGGACTTCTGCGCAGGAGTGAGTCCGGCAAGCATGTCATTGATGATGTCTTGCGGCTCCTCGAAACGGGGGTTGTCGCTGGTGATGATGACCTTGTCGCTACCCTTCACAGCCTCCTGAGCCATGATGGGGCGCTTGCCCTTGTCACGGTTGCCACCGGCACCTACTACGGTGATGACCTTGCCCTTGCCACCCTGCACCTCGTGAATGGCACTCAGCACATTGGCTATGGCATCGGGAGTGTGGGCATAATCGACAATGGCGGTGAAGCCCTGCGGTGAGTGTACAGCGTCGAAGCGACCGCTCACAGGGCGCAACGTGCTGAGCACGGTGAGCACCTCCTCGGGGCGCTTACCCAAGAGGCAGGCTGTGCCATATACGGCAAGGAGGTTGCTGGCGTTGAACTTACCGATGAACTGCACGAACACCTCCACGCCGTTGATATCGAGCATCATGCCGTCGAAGTAGTGCTCAAGGATACGGCCCTTGAAGTCGGCCAAGCTACGGAGCGAGTAGGTATACACCTTGGCACGCGTGTTCTGCGTCATCACCAGTCCATTCTTGTCGTCGAGATTGGTCACCACAAAAGCATCCTTGGGCAGGGCATCGAAGAAGGCCTTCTTGGCACGCAGGTAATTGTCCACGGTCTTGTGATAGTCCATATGGTCGCGCGTGAGGTTGGTGAAGATACCTCCTGCAAACTTAAGTCCACCGATGCGACGCTGCGCCACAGAGTGTGAGCTCACCTCCATGAACACATACTTGCAGCCCTCATCAGCCATACGTCCCAACAGGGCGTTGAGGGTGATGGCATCGGGCGTGGTATGCTCGGTGGGGATGGCCTCATCGTCAATATAGTTGCATACGGTAGAGATGAGTCCGACCTTATAGCCCATCGCGCGAAACATATTATATAGGAGTGTCGCAATGGTGGTCTTGCCATTGGTGCCGGTGACACCTATCAGCCGCACCTTCTCCGTAGGATGATCATGAAAGGCCGTAGCGATAGGACCTACCGCCTCTTCGCTGTCGGCCACACGGATGTAGGTGATGCCTTCGGTCAACGACTCGGGCAACTGCTCACACACGATGGCTACAGCACCCTTGTCAATGGCACCTTGTATATATTTATGTCCGTCGACCTGTGTGCCACGCATAGCCACAAAAAGATGGCCGGCTGCGATACGGCGCGAGTCGATATGCACATCGGCAATGTCGCACTGCACATTGCCAATGACCTCTTCTACACGTAATCCTTTGATGATGTCTGAGAGTAACATATTGTTTTCCTTTTTACTTCAACTTCAAATATATTGTCTGTCCTTTCCGGACCGCATTGCCATGAGGTATGCTCTGCGAATACACCTTGCCCTTGCCCGAGATATTCACCTTGAGTCCACATGCCTCGAGCAGATACAGGGCGTCTTTGGCTCCGAGTCCCTTTACATTGGGGACCTTGCCTTCTGAAGGATTAAACGGTATGTCGCTGAGCAACACGTCGGAGGTGCGGCTCTCGGCATTGCCCCATACGGGCTTACCTTCCCGGTAGGGCACATCGGCATCCCACTCGTGGCGGATGTCGAGTTCGTCAAGCACGTAGCGGGCATCAGCAATATTGCCCTTGGATACCTTGGGGATGAAGATGGCCGTTGAGTCCACCAATTCGCCTATCTCACGCTTGTCGTCGCGTGCCATCACCCGCTTGGCTATCTCGCCAAATACCACACCGGCTACGCCACCACCCGAAATCAAGCCGCCACGCGTCTGGATAGACACGATACAGGTGTACTTGGGAGCATCGGCAGGGAAGAATCCGCAGAAACTGAGCTGATGGCCTCCACCCTTGAGCTGACCACCGGAAGCAATCTGTGCCGTACCGGTCTTACCCGCCACGAGGAAGTTTTCTGATTTAGCCTGACGGCCAAGTCCAGTAGGCTCGTTGACCACCATAGTAAGCATCTTGGTGATGTCATCAAGGGCTTGCTGCGAGGCAATCTTGTCGATGACCACCTCGGGTTCAAACTCCTCCACTGCCCTACCATCTTCAAGGATGGCAGTCACGAGGCGTGGCTTCATGAACTTACCGTTATTGGCAATGGCGTTGTAGAAGGAGACGATATTGATAGGAGCAATCTGTGTCTCGTAACCGATAGACATCCAAGGCAACGCAGTGCGCGACCAGTTGGTCCTCTTCGCATTGGGCTTGCGAATGACAGGTTTTCCTGTACCTGGAAGCAACGGGAAGTGGGTAGCCAAACCCATGCGATGCAACCCCTCAACAAACTTCTCAGGCTCCTTGCTATAATTCTCATCGATAAGGCGGGCCGTACCTACGTTGGAGGAGTACATCAGTACCTGCGGCACACTGAGCACACCATAGGCACTTGCCTTGTTCCAGTTGTGGTCGCGCATCGTAGCCGAACCAAACTTATACAATCCGCGATTGGCATCTACCGAGTCATTGATGCTGATTTTCTTGTCATCAAGTGCCACCAGCAGCGAAGCTGTCTTGAAGGTTGAACCTGGCTCCAAGATATCGGTAAGGGCATTGTTCTTGGTCTCATAGTAGGCACCACTCTCCAAGCGGTTCATATTGACCATCGCCTTGATATCGCCCGTAGCCACCTCCATCACAATCACCACGCCTGTTCGCGCATCGCCCTTATACTGCTCGTTCTGCTTATGCAGCACATCGAGCAATGCCTTTTCGGCAATATCCTGAATCTCCACGTTAAGGGTAGTCTTTACATCGTAGCCATCGACAGCAGGCTTGTCCACAATGGTGACATCCTGCTTACCGGCTCTTTTCTTGTGTCCCCATCCGGGTTCACCACGTAGATAGTCATCGTAAGCCAGCTCGATACCGTTCTTGGCCGAATCCACCTTGGCGTATACATCACCCAGGGTACGGCGAGCCAGCGAACCGAAAATCTTCTTGCGCTCAATATTGCTCTCGGTGAAGAAGCCTCCGCTGTTGGAGCTCTCGCACAGCACCGGCAGTTTCTTTATCTCCTTGTATTGGGCATACGACACACGGCGAGGATAAAGCTTCCAGTAACGGCTCTTCTGCGCACGTCCTTTGCGGAAGGTCTGACGGAATTCCTCCACGCTCTTGTCGGGGAGTATACGGTGCAATCCCTCACAGATTTCTGTCTCATGCACATCGAGAAGGGAGTCGCGACGATGCTGCGCCTTGATGCGGCGACTCTCATCGCTGTCCGACACCCTAAAGTCCATGAAGAGCGTATACTGCGGCACACTACTGGCCATCAGCTGTCCATCGTCGCTGAGTATGTTACCGCGCTTGGGGGCTATGGCCACACTGTCAACCACACTACGCTCAGTCACCTCCTTCCAGTAGTTACGCTCGAAAATCATCACCGACATAGCTTTGAGCAATATAATAATGCCCACCACCGCCATCAATATGATGATGGTGAAGTAGCGTGAAACGATTTTCTTATCTTTAGGGTTCTGCATCTCTATTCTTGCTCATTTACAATTTGTAAATCCTTTTATCTCTTTATCACCACAGGCGGTTTGGTCGAAGCCTTCAACTCACTCCCCTGCTCCACGATATACTTCTGTATGTTCGACTCGCGGCTCTTCTCCATCAGTTCGCTCGAGCGTGCCAGTGCTTCGTACTTCACATCGTTGAGTTTTGAGCGCAGCTCCTGTATCTCCACCTGTTCATGTTGGAAGGCATAGCGGTTGCTCACATACACGATTACCAGTGCAGCCACAAGAGCTATGAGCCCTATCTGGCGCGACAGGAAGGGGCTCGTCAGCATATCGCCATCAATCCACGACTTCAGCGACTTCTTTTTTTTCTTCTTCTGCTCGGCAGTCATCTTGTTATCTTTTTTCTCCTATTCTCAACTTTGCACTTCTTGAACGCGGATTAGCCTCCTGCTCCTCCTGGCTTGCTACAGCCACCTTACCCACCAGGCGGTAGGGCGACGGCTTCGTGCCATAGATGTCCTGCTCCACTTTTCCCTCCACGTTTCCTGTCTTCATCAGGTTCTTCACCAGACGGTCTTCGAGCGAGTGATAGGTGAGCACCACCAGACGCCCTCCGGGGCGAAGCAGTTCGGTGGCCGACTGCAACATCTCCTTCAAGGCCTCCATCTCCTCATTGACCTCGATGCGCAGGGCTTGGAACAGCTTGGCCATCTCCTTCTTCTCGCGGTCGCGCCCGAAGAGGCGCTTCACCGTTTCGTAGAGCTGTCCCGTAGTCTCAATAGGTGCCAGCGCACGAGCCTTCACGATTACCGACGCCAGCTTACGGCTATTGAGCAACTCGCCATAGAGGTAGAATATCTCGGCCAGACGCTCCTCGTCGTAGGTGTTGACAATATCGGCGGCCGTACGTCCCTCGCGACGGTTCATGCGCATATCCAGCTTGGCATCGAAGCGGAACGAGAAGCCCAGCTCACCCTCATCGAACTGATGACTAGATACACCGAGGTCGGCCAGCACGCCATCGAGCTGCTCCACTCCGTGATAGCGCATCCAGTTCCACAGGTAGCGGAAGTTGCTTCGCACGAAGGTGAAGCGTGCATCATCCACAATGTTGCGTTCCGCATCGGCATCTTGATCGAAGCTATACAGACGTGCTGCATCATCCATTCTGCGCAGTATCTCGCGTGAATGTCCACCGCCACCAAAGGTCATATCGGCATATATACCTCCGGGGACGATATTCATGCCATCTACCGTCTCATGCAACATAACGGGAATGTGATAGGGAATATTCATCTTAATCTAATTTTACGGGTTCCTTCAGCCGTTGGAGTTGTTCAGCATTTCCGTGGACGATACCGTCTACTCCATTATAGAGGCTTCTCCGACTCAGTTTCTATCATTCATCAGCGCTTCAAGTTCCGCACCGAATGTCGACTCATCAGCAAACGCGCTGTCTGCCACCTCTTTAGCCCATAGTTCTATGGTATCGTCCATACCGATAAAACGCACCTCCGCCTTCAAGCCGATGGCTTCATGGTAGCGTTTCGGAATCAAAATACGCCCGTTACCGTCAATGGTCAGTTCATCTACGCCAGCTACAAACTGACGAAACCACATCTGTTCCTGACGATTCCAACGGTTGAGCCGTGCACGCAACGCATCAAGCTGCTCGTTCCACGTGCTCTCGGAATACAGCACCAGGCAACGCTGATGGATATCCTTGCGGAGCATCAGCTTCTCGTCGCCAGCCTTCTGCAACACACGACGGAAAGTAGCCGGAAGGAATACGCGTCCCTTCTCGTCAGTCTTTGCCTCTATGTTACCGATAAAGCGTGCCATCTTTTTATCCCATTTTACAATTTCGCTTCAAAGTTACACAATTCCCCACAATTCCCCACCATAAACCACAAATTATTTTTCCACAAGTTTTCCACCGCCTGTGGATAACTTTTCCGAATCCCTATCAGACTGATTCTAAAAGCTATTTTAAGACACCGAGCAAGGTGGGGCAAACATCGAATCAAAGTGCCCACACAGGAGAAAAGCGGTGCACTATAAAGCACAAAAAAGGCCGCATCTTGAGATGCAGCCTTTTTTGTTTTGCTAATACAGCTTGGATTAACGACGCAATCCGAGAGCCTTAACGATAGCACGGTAGCGCTCGATGTCACGTTCCTTCAAATAGTCGAGGAGGGCGCGACGCTTACCTACCAACTTGGTCAGTGCTCTTGCAGTACTATAATCTTTACGGTTCTTTTTCAAGTGCTCCGTCAAATGGGAAATACGGTATGAAAACAATGCAATCTGAGCTTCGGGTGAGCCAGTATCAGTGTTAGACTTTCCGTATTGTCCAAAGATTTCTTGCTTTTTCTCTGGGTTTAAGTACATACGTTTAATTGTTTATTAAATGTTTTTTGCAAATGCGGGTGCAAAGATAGTGCAAACCGAACGAAATACCAAATTTATTTGGAAATTTCTGAAGCTCAGCCCATCTTCTGCTTGCAAAACATGCCAAAGACAGTGTCAGCCGAACAAAAATGCCACCCCTGCAGCCTATTTTCCCTCCTTCACCGAGGCCAACTTGGCCTTTGCCACGCCAAATTTGAGTATAAGGTCGAGCTGTATAGGCAGGTGGCGCTCGTCATCGGTGGTGTAGAAGCGGATTATCTCTTGGTCTTCGAGTTTGCCTTCCTTGTTCTTCCTCTTCTGCACGAGGCTGAACACCTGGCAACGGTAGCTCTCGCCCGATAGGGCCTCCACCTCCTGCTTGCCCAGATAGACGAGGTTCTGCTCCTCCACCTTCACGCCTGTCACCATGGGATATTGCATGCGGTCGCCCACGCTGAGGCTCTCGGTGTCGAGGGAGCGGGAGTAGAGCAAGAGGCTCACCATGTCGTAGATGCAGCGGCTGTCGCTGTGGGAGGTCTCGCGCACCCGTCCGTCGCCATACACCTTCGTCTGCCGTGCCGTGGCTACTCCGTCTTCGTAGTCAAACCATGCACGGTCGTAGATCATCTCCTTGCCTTCGTCGCATCGCTTCACGAAGTACAGGGGCACCATGCCGGGAGTCACCACGGTACTGATGGTGTCGCGCAAGCGGAAGATGAGGTCGGCCCGTGTATTGGTGCTGGCCAGCAGCGTGCTCTCGTAGGCGGGCGCGTCATTATAGGTAGTCAGGCGCGTGGTCAGGCATGCATCGCCGGCCTTTATCCAGATGAAGCGCCAGTTGAAGAAGAGTTCGTAGCGTATCTCCTCACCGTCGGACAGGAGCCCCTCACGTACCGGGCACTGGGCGTGGCTGCCCATCGCAAGGAGGAGCAATAGACCTATAGCACACAATTGCTTTTTCATTATGACTGCTGTTGCTGTTGTTTCTTTTTCTTCGCTTCGCGCTCGGCGTTCTTCGACTTGCGTTCCTTGGTGTCGGACTTCTGCTTCTTGATGTCGTTGGGTTTCTGCTGGTCTACAGGCAGTGCCGTGGGGTTCCACTCCTGCGTGTAGTCCCAGTTCTCGCGAGTCTTGATGGAGCCGGGGAAGTAGTACACCTCTTCGGCCTGAGTCTTCGACTCATAGAGGCCTGTATCCCAGACGCCATTGCCGTTGCGGTCGTTGAATATTCGTATGTGATAGGTGCCCGGCTTGAGGAAGTAGAAGTCGGCCTGCCCCTTCGCCACACGCTTCTGGCGAGCCACCTTGTCGCCTTCGAGCAGCTGCACCACATAGGTCGGCTTGGCCTGCTGTATGGTAAGAAAGAGTGTGCTATACTGATCCAGTGGCTTGAACTTCAGTGTCGTCTCCTGCTGCTTGGTATGCAGTCCATAGAGCCCGGTGAAGGCCGCCGAGTCTATCACCACCTTATACTCCACTTCGGGCTTCCACTCGCCCAACACCTCATACCCCATGAGGGCATTCTTGCGTTGACGGAACACGTGTGGCTCGTCGACCCATAGCGTATCAACCTTTCGTTGCAGGTGTATGGCCGTGTCGTTGATCTGCACGATAGGCTCCGTGAAATCAATCGTGACATTGGCCGTGAGGTCCATGCTTGAGCTACCACCTATCTTGATATTGAGGAACTGCGCTTTGGGTGTCGTCACAGGCGGGATGGTATCGCCACGCTTCATGCGCTTCTCGCGCTCCTTCTCGGCCTCCTTGCGCTTCTTCTCCTCCTCTTGCAGTATCTTGGCGCGTGTCTTCTTCGCTACGAGGTTGAGCGTGTCGGTACGTGGCACGAGCTGTCCCAACGTATCGGTATACTCATAGGTGAGCGCCATGGAGAGTGTGTCTTTATAGTAGGCAAGCGTGTCTCTCATCCAGTAGGTGATGCTATCGTAGTCGACGCTGCTCTCCACGATGTAGGCCTCCTCGTCGGAAAAATTGAGCGGCGTGAGCAGCGGCAGACTGTCGGAGCCGGTGGAGAAGTACACGGAGAACTTCTTCAGCTCGGGACGCTCGGTCTTGACGAGGTAGCGCTGCGTGGGTGTCTCGGTAAATGCCGTGAGCACAAGGTCCTCGGGCAGATAGTGCACGCGCGGCACAGTGCGGATGGTGTCAATGGTGAGCGAGTCAATCCACGTAGTGTCCTGATGCATGCGTATCTCCGTGGTGGGCACCACCAATGAGTCGAGGTAGGCAATCATCTCGCTCTTCTGGTCGAAGATATAGTTCTGATTGGCATCCTGCAGGGCATAGGCTCGGTAGGTACCCGGCGCGATACCCCGTATGGTGAAGCGTCCGTCGGCATCGGTACGCGACACACGCTCGAAGGGCTTCGTCGTGAAGGCACTGTCGGCAAGGTCGCTGTGCAAACCCACGAGGATACCCTTGATAGGCTCCAGGTTCTCGGCATTGAGCACCGTACCCGACACGGCCAGCGTATCTATATTGTCACCCGTGGAGAACAGGAAGGCAAAGTTACCCAGCGGGTTACCCTCATTGTTATCCACAATGGCATCACTGAAGTCGATGCTATAGGTCGTGTTTGCCTTGAGCGAATCGTCCAGCTCCACCACGATACCCTTTCCCGAGGTCTTGATGACGGGCGGCGTTATCTGCGGAGGCGACACAACCACCTTCTCGGCAGCCTTCTCTATCTTGATGAACTCGTCGAACTTCAGCGTCACACGCTTGTCCTTCACTCCCAGTGCGAAGGGCTCAGGTGTACTGCCGAGGAATACGGGCGGTGTCTCGTCGTAGGGGCCACCGTCGGGCGAACCTATCGAAGCACACGCCACCACCAGCAACGCCACAGCAGCTATACTAATAAGATGTCTTATCGTCTGTTTCATACCAATGGGCAAAGGTAATACAAAATCTCCTATCTACAAAAAACAACCCTCTGCGAAATCGGTTGGCTGGAGAAAACAGGAAAATGTAGAAATAAAAGCCGGCGCGTTCTTCTTTTCAACATGAGCCATCGCTATTTTGTAAAAAACTGTACTTAAAACTACCCATAAACTGTACATATTTTTGTTGTAACTGGTGTGGAATACTGATGGTTATGCTGCCAAAACTGTACTTCCTCCTTTCCATCTGTTTCTTTCGGCTTTTGTCACCTTGACGAACACGCCGTGGCGTACCTTGGCAATGTAGTAATCTTTGGTGAGGCGCACCAGTTTCTTCGCTACACCCCCTTCGCCAATGCCGTACTCTGCACCGATGCGAATAGCCTCAGCGGTGGTGAAGCTTCGGGGTAGCATATGTAGGAAACTAAGTGCACTCATGCGTGTACGCTTTGGTGCCTCTTCCTCTTTCTCCTCACGGCGCAGGCGGTCGTATATCGTGGAGGTCTGTATCATGCAATAAAAGATATAGGCAAGCCCCCACTTCAGGTCGGCCTCCGACACGGCAAAGCGCTTCTCACCGAACATACCCTCTACACTGCCCTGCTCCTCATAGCGGCGCAGTACGGCAATGATCATCAGCATACGATAGAGGTTCAGGCGCGAGCGCAGGATGGGTGCACGCAAATCCTTGTCGGGCAGAGCCAACGCCACGAACGATACCAGCTGGCGGTAATACTCATCGATATACAATCGTTGCTCGTCCGAGATGATCAGGCGCGGCATCTCCTCATCGGCCTTGCCCTCAAACTGGCGCAGCTCCTTCCATATATCTGTAAGCACACCGCGGTGATGGCCATACACATCCATGAATGCCTCGGCCGTAGCCTCATCCATCTCGCCACGCACGGTGCTCTTCGCTGGCAGGTTATGATAGAGGAAGCGGGTGGAGAGACCATCTTCGAGATTAGGAATAAACTCACTCACTGACGACATGGTGCCCGTAGCGGCCATGGCGAGTCGTGTGTGCTCAATGAGGAAATCTTCATCTTCGGTCTTGCGGCCCGTGTGGAGCTGCTCCTCGTTTTGTGCAGCAAGCAGGATGTACATGAAGTCGCCGAACGAACCCTTGTTGGCGGCACTCATCTCCGCCAACTCGGGGATGTGAAGATAGGAGATGTTATCTCCGTTGGCATAAATGAGCTTATAGTAATTGGCCGCGGTAGTCTTGGCAGGGAGCTTGTGCATACGGCGCAGAGGAGCCTGCGGCTCGTCTACCTCGCCGGCAATGTCGTTCACATCTACGAGGTGCTCCACATCGCCCTTGGCGGCAAAGTTCAATTGGCTGTTTAAACGCTTGTAGCGCGTGTGGCGCTTGCGGTGGTCGGACTTCGCTTGCAGACTCTCCTCGCAGATAATTTTGTTGATGCCATCGACGAGGCTCGCCACATCGCCCACACATCCCTTGCCCGATGCAGAGGGACCGACACAGATGTTCATCATGCCGAGCGAGTAGAGTCGCTGGCCGTGGCGCACGCGTACATTACTCATGGCCGAGCCGAGTGTGGGCATCATGGCCATGAGGAGCATCGTTCTTATATCTGCATCGTCGTAGAGACTGAGTGTCTCGCTCATCATCTGCGGCAAGTTTTTCCATAGGGCATCGGGCAGTGGGCAGGGCACTACCACACCATCCTCGTCATAGATGGAGTTCATCAACGTGATGGGTTCTTCCACGACCCCACGGGTCACTTCACTGAGCAGGGGAAACTCCTCCTGCTGGGTCTCGCGCAGCACGTCGGCGTAAGACTTGGATTGTTGGTTTACATTAGATTCTTGCATAGCTTTCTATTTTGTTTATGTTATTTTGACACAAAGTTACAACTTCAAAATCCCAATGTCAATACCCTGAGAGCCAGTGCACTTGCAAATAAAATGGGAGGTTCGTTTGCAAAAATCGGAACAATAGATTATCTTTGTTGGGCAAAGAGAAAAATGTTTCTACTCGCGAATAGAAATGTTTCTCACCGCGAATAGAAAGTATTCCGACCGCGAATAGAAAACTTTCTGACCGCGAATAGAAAATTAGTTAAAACCATAGAAAAATCCCTAACGCCTATGAAAATCTAGTAATCGAAGCATGCGCATCATGACAGGGGCTACACCCCTGTGGTAAACTGCAAACTGACCAGCCGCCGCCTCGTTTGTGGCACGGAAACCGACATACAGGGTGTGGCCGTAGCCGTTGCCCACCCGCAGAAGGTCGACATCGAACAGATGGCTCACGACATCAGCCACGCCACCACCGCCACGCCCACCGATGTGAAGCTTGTGTGGGATGCATTGCGCACTGTCATCACCGATGCCCTGAGCCACGGCCACCGTGTGCAGCTCGACGGGCTTGGCTCGCTCACCATGGAGCTGAGCAGCCACACCGGCTCTACACCGCCCACGGGCAAGGATGTAAAGATAAGTGGCATCCGCTTCCGTGCCGACAAGCACCTGCTCGACCGCCTGGCTGATGTGAAGTTCAAGGTCGAGGGTAAGGTGCGCCAGCCCTTATCGGCTCCCGAGCTGGCCGATGCGCTGTACGAATAC